>DATCBZ010000408.1:0-5783 GCA_036511555.1 Steroidobacteraceae bacterium | reverse complement strand
CAGCGTTGGCAAGACGACTTTGACGCTGCCCGGAATCGGGTCCTACATTGCCCTTGCAATCGCGGAGCGCAATCTCGTTGCAATCGGCTGGGCGATCGGCGCCATGTTTGTCGTGATCCTGATCTACGATCAGCTCCTGTTCCGGCCTCTGATCGCGAGCGCCGACTGGTTCACCCTCGAACAGGAAGTGGGATTGACGCCGTCGCAATCCTGGGTACTGACGATGCTGCGCCGCTCGCACATTCTGCGTCTCCTGCGCCTGGCGCTTGCAGCCTTGCTGCACAGCGCATCGCGCTGGGGGCAGGGGCTGCAGCGCCTGCAGCAGCGCTACACGAAGCCGACCGTGAAGTCACCGACGGCCGCCTGGGTCGATCCGGCTTGGTATACGCTAATCGCACTCGTGGTGCTGGGCGCGACGTGGAAGATCGTAGCGTTCATCCACTCCGGGGTGGCAACCGGTGAGATCGGCCATGTGCTCGTGTTGGGCTTGGCAACCCTTGCGCGCGTGACGATCCTGATCGCCATTGCAAGTCTGGTGTGGGTGCCGATCGGGGTTGCCATCGGCTTGCGTCCCAAAGTCACGCGCGTGGTGCAGCCGATCGCGCAGTTTCTGGCAGCGTTTCCGGCGAATCTCTTCTTTCCGGTCGTGGTATCGATCATTGTGGCGTGGCGCTTGAGTCCCAACATCTGGCTGAGTCCACTCATGATTCTCGGGACCCAGTGGTACATTCTTTTCAATGTGATCGTCGGGGCATCCTCTTTGCCGCTCGAGCTGCGGCATGTCGGGGAGAATCTGCACATTCGCGGCTGGCTGTGGTGGAGCCGGATCGCATTGCCGGCGATTTTCCCGTACTACCTCACGGGCGCAATCACCGCATCAGGCGGCTCATGGAACGCTGCCATCGTGGCCGAACTGGCGTCCTGGGGTAAGGAGCGCCTGGTCGCGACCGGACTTGGTGCCTATATTGCGGAGGCGACGAGCGCCGGTGATGCGCGCCGCACGGTGCTGGGAATCGTCGTCATGAGCTTGTTTGTCGTGGTACTCAACCGACTCTTCTGGCGACCGCTGTACGCCTATGCCGAGCGCCGCTTCCGCATGGCATGAAATAAGGAGCCCGAAATTGAACACTCCGGTACTTCTTAACGTACAAAACGTGCGGCAGGCTTTTCATAAGCCCGACGGCGATGAACTCCTGGTCCTCGACGGAGTGGATCTCACACTGCGGGCCGGTGAGATCGTCGGACTCCTGGGCCGTTCCGGATCAGGCAAATCCACGTTGCTGCGAGTGATTGCGGGACTTGCAAACCCCACCGGCGGCGGCGTCGAGTATCTGGGTCAGAGCGTGGCAGGACCGGCAGCCGGTATTGCGATGGTGTTTCAGAGCTTTGCACTGTTCCCGTGGCTCACCGTGCTTGAAAACGTGCAGATCGGCCTTGAGGCGCTGCGTTTGCCGAAAGCGGAGATTCGCCGCCGCTCGCTCGCCGCCATCGATCTCATCGGACTCGACGGATTTGAATCCGCCTATCCGCGCGAACTCTCCGGTGGCATGCGTCAGCGCGTCGGCTTCGCGCGCGCCCTTGTAGTACATCCCAATATTCTCCTGATGGATGAGCCGTTCTCGGCGCTGGATGTCTTGACCGCCGAGACGCTGCGCAACGATTTTCTCGATCTGTGGAGTGCGGGGCAGCTGCCCATTCAGGGCGTGTTGCTGGTGACGCACAACATCGAAGAGGCCGTACTCATGTGCGACCGCTTGCTGTTGTTCTGTGCGCAGCCGGGCCGCATCGTGAGCGAGATCCCGATCGACCTGCCCAAGCCTCGCCAGGCGATCGATCCGCGCTTTCGCGCGATCATCGACCGCGTCTATGTTGAGATGACGGCCCGCCCCGGCGCGGATGCGCGTGCTCGCATCGAACGCCTGCCCGGCGCGGGACTTGGCACCATGCTGACCCATGTCTCGTCAAATCTCATTGCCGGCCTTCTCGAGGCGGTAAGCGCGGAGCCCTATAACGGCCATGCCGACCTGCCGGCGATTTCATCCGACCTCAGGATGGAAGCGGACGAGCTCTTTCCTGTGGCCGAAGCCTTACAGATGCTGAGGTTCGTTGAGCTTGCCGGCGGCGACATTCGCCTGAGCGAGGCGGGCGAGCAGTTTGCCAAAGGTGAAACGGACGAGCGCAAACGACTCTTCGCACATCATCTTTTAAGCTACGTGCCGCTCGCAGCGCATGTTCGGCGCGTCCTTGATGAACGCGCCAGCCATAGTGCGCCCAAAACGCGCTTCTTCGATGAACTCGAAGACCACATGGCTGAAGACGCCGCCGAAGAGACGCTGCGTACGATCATCAGTTGGGGTCGGTACGCGGAAGTCTTCGCCTACGATGATCAAAGTCAGTCGTTTAGCCTGGAGAATCCGATCTGAGTTTTTTCCGCGCTTTGCTGCGAAAGCGGCGCCGCGCCTCGGCCGATAGAGCCGGCAAAGGACCGGCAAGAGTCTCTGCCTGTAGAAAGAGATGGCGCTCGGCCGCACCAAACACGGATCGATACAGCTCCTGACAGAGCTCATACGCGGACGCGCCAATCCAGTTCTGTGGCAGCAGCACAGCGGGCAACAGCGGATCGCGCAGATGAATCTTGCGATACTCGTGGATGAGTAAAGTGCGCAGTGCGAAGGCGGCGCCCGGGGACAGGCTGCCGTTGACTCGCAGCGCCTCGCGTGCCGGACTAAAAGCGCCGACAAAGCGCCGATAGCCCTGTGCAAGCTCAGCCAAGTCCCAGCCTGCGTCGACGAGGCGCCGGTCCTCACTCGCCTCAGCATTCATGGCCTGCATGAGAAGCAGACCCTCGCCGTGAGCCACTTCGGTGAGGCGCGCCCGCATGTCAGCGGCGAGGGCGCTCGGATGGCCCCACACTGCGGGTGCGAACTGTCCGAAACCCAACCAACGCAGCTCCTCGCGCAAGCCCGCACGCGGCCCATGACGGGCGCGCGCCGGCAGCGGCAAAATCACCAGCGTCCAGCGGCCGTTCCAGGGCTGCGCGCGCCCACCATAAATGCGGCGGGTGGCGGCGGCAAAGCTGCTGCGACCGCGCTCGGTCAACCGATATTCACTATTGCGGCCGCTGCGCACGGCCCCGAGCCAGCCTTCCTGTGCTAGGCGCGCAACCGAGGTGCGCACCAGACGCTCGGGCAGTCCGAACGGCGCCGCCAAACGTATCAGGCTACCCAGCGCAATGCGCCCGCCGCGCGGGGCAATGGAGTCGCCAAGAATCGTCACCAGCAGCGAGCCGCTGCGCAGCGGCCGCTGGCGGCGAAAACGGGTCAGGAGCGCGTGCAGGCAAGTATCGATACGGTCAGTCACGGTTGGCCTCTGCAGGAGCGGCGCAAGGCGCTTGGATTGTGACACATAAATAGTTGCCGGATCGGACTTCTTGTGTCAGATTAGACCTCCACCACCGGGAGCTCGCCGTGTATACACAAGGCCTCGATTCCCTTGGCAAAGAGTGTCTGTCAACCGCAACGAGCGCTACCGCGGCGCTCAGCGAACACTTTGAGACGCGCGTGGCGCGTGACGAGAAGATCGAACCCAAAGACTGGATGCCCGATGCCTACCGTCAGACTCTGGTGCGGCAGATCTCGCAGCACGCACACTCGGAGATCGTCGGCATGCTGCCTGAGGGTAACTGGATCAGCCGCGCGCCGACGCTGCGGCGCAAGGCGGTGCTCATCGCCAAGGTACAGGACGAAGGCGGGCACGGCATGTACCTGTACAGCGCTGCCGAGACCTTGGGCGTTGCGCGCGATGAACTCGTTGCGCAGCTGCTGGCGGGCACGGCGAAGTACTCCAGTATTTTCAACTATCCGACTCTCACCTGGGCGGACATTGGCGCGATCGGCTGGCTCGTCGATGGCGCCGCCATCATGAATCAGATCCCGATCTGCCGCTGCTCGTACGGCCCCTACGCGCGCGCGATGGTACGCATTTGCCGCGAGGAGAGCTTTCATCAACGTCAGGGGTTCGAGATCATGCTGACGCTGGCGCGCGGCAGCGCGGCGCAGCAGGCGATGGCGCAAGATGCGCTGAACCGCTGGTGGTGGCCGTCGGTCATGATGTTCGGCCCCAGCGATGCGGATTCGAAGCACACGGCGCAATCCATGCGCTGGAAGATCAAACGCTTCACGAACGATGAACTGCGCCAGCACTTCATCGATGTGACTGCCCCGCAGGCGGACTATCTCAAACTGAAGATCCCCGACCCGGCGCTTGTTTGGGGTGAGGCGACGCAGCACTATCGCTTCGGTGAGGTGGACTGGAAAGAATTTCATCGCGTCGTGCGCGGCGAGGGGCCGTGCAACCGTGAACGGCTGGAGGCGCGGCGCAAAGCGCATGAAGAGGGAGCGTGGGTGCGTGAGGCGGCGCTCGCCTATGCCAGTAAACAGGACGCACGAGCGCAGCAAGCCTTGAGGGCAGCATCATGACGCAAGCACCGGATTGGCCGCTATTTGAGGTTTTCATCCGCGCACGCGCAGGGCTCGAGCACAAGCACGTCGGTAGTGTGCACGCGGTGGATGCGCGCATGGCGCTCGAGCACGCGCGGGATGTGTATACGCGCAGACTTGAGGGCGTAAGCATTTGGGTCGTGCGTTCAAGTGACATAGCCGCCTCCGATCCACTCGAGGCCGATGCCTTCTTTGAGCCGGCACGCGACAAGGTATATCGCCATCCGACCTTCTACGCCATCCCGGATGAGGTCAAGAATCTGTGAACGCAGACGTCACGACTTCCCCTACGAAGGATGCGCGGTTTGAGTACGTGTTGAGGCTCGCCGACACGAGCCTCATCCTTGGGCAGCGCTTGAGCGAATGGGTCGGCCACGCACCGGCGCTCGAGGAGGACTTGGGGTTCGCGAACATCTCCCTCGACCTCATTGGTCAGGCGCGACTGCTCTTGAGCTACGCCGGCGAAATCGAGGGCCGCGGCAGGAGCGAGGATACGCTTGCGTTCCTGCGCGATGCCGCGGAGTTTCGCAATTTGACGTTGGTCGAACAGCAGAACGGGGACTTTGGTCGCACTGTCGTACGGCAACTGTTGGCGTCAGCCTTTCAGCTCGAGCTCTACAGCGCACTACAAGGCTGCGCCGACACCCGCCTTGCCGAGATCGCCGCCAAGTCGCTGAAGGAGACCGCCTACCATTTGCGTTACAGCGCGGGTTGGGTCGTGCGCTTGGGCGATGGCACCGCCGCGAGTCGCGCTCGCGTACAGACCGCACTCAATGAGCTTTGGCCGTTTACTGCCGAGATGTTTGCGACGGATGCGGTCGATGCTGAAATGGCCGCCGCGCTCATCGCGCCGCGCGCAGCGCAGTTGCAGGCGTCTTGGCTTGAGCGCATCGATGCCGTCTTGACCGAAGCGACTCTCGCGCGACCGGCAGACTCGGTGTTTCCCTGGCACGGCAAGGGCGGCGTCCACACTGAGCATTTGGGTTACCTTCTGGCTGAAATGCAATTTCTGCAGCGTGCCTATCCGGGCTGTAGCTGGTAGCAGCCCATGAGCGTCGCCGCCTCCGAGCTCGAATCGACAGCTGCCGGGCTGCAAGCAGCGGTTTGGGCGCTCTTGGCGACGGTAAAGGATCCGGAGATACCCATTTTGAGCATTGTTGATCTGGGGATCGTCCGTTACGTTCGGGCTGCACCCGGCGGTGCGGTGCACGTGGGTTTGACGCCGACCTACTCGGGATGTCCCGCAACGGACATCATCCGCCGCGCGGTGGAGAAGACTCTCGC
>DATCBZ010000407.1:0-6704 GCA_036511555.1 Steroidobacteraceae bacterium | reverse complement strand
GATCCCTGAGCTGTAGAGCGGATTCAACGGATTCAGTGTTTCCGTGTAACGCTCCTGGTAGAACTGCTGCCGCGTTGCGAGAAAAGTCTGCACGGCCGAAATTCCGATACTGCCGCCGAGATTGCGGGCGACATTCAGAAGCGCGGACGCTTGGCCTGAGGCGCTACGCGCCAAACCGACATAGGCAACAGTCGTCAGCGGCACAAACATAAAAGGAATTCCAACCGCCTGCCACATCCGCGCATACGCCGCCTGCTCGAAAGACATTTGCGTATTGAGCTGGGTCATATTCCACAATGCAAACGTCTCGACTATGAGTGCGAATCCAATCAGGTAACGCGGCTGCACTCGATTGGAAAGCAGACCGGCGACCGGCATCGCAATCAGGGTGACCGCGCCTCCCGCGGTCATCGCCAGTCCGGCCGACGTCGCCGTGTAGCCGAGCACTTCCTGCAACAGCTGCGGCAGAAACTGCGTGGTGCCGAAAAGAATGACACCCACGATCATGATGAGGCCGGTCGCGGCGGCAAAGTTGCGATTCTTGAAAATAGTCAGATCAAGGAGCGGCTCGCGATCAGAGAGCTCCCAAACCACAAATGCCACGAGCCCAAGCCCAGCAACGATGGCCGTAAAGCAGATAAGAGGGCTATGAAACCAGTCAGCGCGCTCGCCCCGGTCCATGGTGAACTCCAGAAATCCCAGCCCGACGGCAATCAGCAGAAATCCAACTGTATCGAGGCGGATACCGCGTCGCCAGCGTTGCTCACGCTCCTTCACAAGCACCTTCGGCTCGTCAACGAACACGTGCACAAGCACTAAAGAAAGTGCGCCGATTGGGACGTTAATGAGAAAAATCCAATGCCAAGAGAAATGGTCGGTGATGAAGCCGCCCAACACGGGACCGATGGTCGGCGCGAGTATCACCGTGAAGCCAAACATCGCCATCGCTTGCCCACGCTTTTGCGGTGGGAATGTATCGACCAGCATGGCTTGAGTCGACGGCTGCAAGCCACCGCCGGCAAGTCCCTGCAAAATGCGCGCGCAGATGAGAAAAGCAAGGTTAGGCGCAAGTCCGCACAGGAGAGAGGCGGCGGAGAAAACCGCAACACTTGCCATGTAGTAGCGCTTGCGGCCAAAAGTTCCCGACAGCCAGCTGCTAAGAGGGATCACGATCGCGTTCGCCACAAGGTAGCTCGTCAGTACCCATGTCGCCTGATCGTACGTGGAGGAAGTGGCACCTGCGATATGCCGCAACGATACGTTAGCGATCGCTGTATCGAGCACCTCCATGAATGCGGAAATAGAGATGATGCTTGCAATTAGCCAAGGGCTGCGGTCACCTGCGGCCGAGCGCTCGCCGCTCCACTCCTCCTTGTCCGCGCTGCCGCTCTGCTTTGCCGACGCCACTGCAATGTGCCGGCGAATTCAGCGGACCTGCACTCGGGGTTCCACGGACATTCCCGGACCCAGGGGGCAGTCACGCGGTACGCGGTCGAGGATGATTTTTACCGGAACACGTTGCACCACCTTGACGAAGTTGCCTGTGGCATTTTCTGCGGGCAGGAGTGCAAACGCCTGACCTGCGCCGCGCTGAATGGAATCGACGTGCCCGGGTAGTTTCACTTTGGGGCAAGCGTCGACGCTGACCTGCACGGACTGAGACGGACGCATGAGGGCAAGCTGCGTCTCTTTGAAATTGGCCGTTACCCACACGTCTAACGGCACGATTGCCAGGAACTCTTGTCCTGGCGCCACGTAACTGCCGGCCGCGACTGATTTCTGTGTTACGTGCCCCGCAAACGGCGCAACGATTCGCGTGTAACCGAGATTCAGCCGCGCCTCGTCAACCTGTGCTTGCAATGTGCTAATGCGCGCCTCCGCACCGCTGATTTGCACACGCGTCACGTCAATCTGCGCCTCCGCACTGCGCACCTGTTCACGAGCTGCGTCGCGCTGCGCTTTGGCGCCCTCTGCTGCCGTTGCGATCTGGTCGAGTTGAGTTTGCGAAACAGCCTTTGGATTCGACTGATGCAGCGACCGATAGCGAGATAGATCGCGCCATGCCTTGTCCGCCTGCGCCTGGGCGCCAGCGGCAGTTGCGAGTGCCTGGTCGCGCGCTGCCGCGCTCGCCGGGAGCTGGGCGCGCGCCTGCGCGAGCTGCGTTTGCGCCTCGACCCGCTGTGAGATGGCTTGGCTTAATCGCGATTGCGTATCAGCCGGATCGATCTCTACCAGCAGATCGCCCGCTGCGACCAGCTCGTTGTCGCGTACTAAAACGCGTGTGATTTGACCGGCCACCCGCGGTGCGACGCGCACCACATGCGCGTCAATGAAAGCATCATCGGTGCTCTCATAGTTACGCGCATGCAGCCACCATACAAATGCGATGACAGCCAACACGCATACGACGATCGCGCCAACCGTCAGCGCAACTTTACGATTCAGAGGCTTGCACTTGGGCTTCTCGGAGTCGTCAGGTTCCGCGTCGCCTTTTGACTTTTCTTGCTCTGCCATTCAGATGCAACGGTTCAAATCGGGGCCGGTGTGTAAGAGCTCTATTGCCGAGACCAACAAAAGTTGGGCCATCAGCCACTAAGGTCAATTTCGATGCGACGTTTACTTTTGGCGAAGAGCAGCGAGCGCGTTGCGACTAAGACGCCGCCGCCGGGACTTTCCGACAGGCTCAGCATGCCCGCCCTCGCTGCGAACTTCTACGTGGAGGGCGAACGTAAACTGCTGAGCAAATCAGTCAGTGCTGCCTGAATTTAAAGATGTCGAGGCGAGGCTGACGAGACTAGCGCCTTCGCTCAATCCGGCCGTAACCGAGCGTGCTCAGAATTTCGTTTACTCCAATTAGGTCGCGCTCAGGAAATTCGGGCGGATCATGGAGCGGCTCAGGGTCGTGCGGATCTGTCGGTTCCGGGTTCGCAGGCGGCTCATCCGACGGTTGCGGAATTCCGGGACCATATCCGTAGGCACTGGCCATGGGGCTGCTCCTTATTCCGTGACTACATCTTTACGGCTGTGTCTGCGGTAACCAGTTAGAACTCGCTCTTTCCGCAGCAGCATCGGATCGAAATCAGGCGTGCTTCGCACCCGCGAAGCACGCCTTGAATCTCAGCTTGCAGTTCGAATGGCGATCAGATGACTACTGCGCACTCACGTTAAGGTCGTTCTCGACGTGCGAAACACCCTTGACGCCGCTGGCATCCTGTTCGGCCTTCTGCTTTTCCGCATCCGAATTTACATTGCCCTTCAACATGACAACCCCGTCCTTGGTGGTGACATGGATATGACGGGCCTTGGTCGTGCTGTCTTTTGTGAGCTCGGCCTTGACCTTGCTAGTAATATAGGAATCGGTCACCGGCTGGTCGCTTTTCATGCTCGAGTCGTCGGCTAAAGCCGCGCCGGAAACGAACGCCAAACTTACAACGCTTGCCGCAACCCAAAGTCTCTTACCGCGCATATGCACACCTCATTAAAGTGAACCCACAGCCATAAAACCCGCGAGCGTGCATTCGGTTCCTCAATTCGCTGGGCGGGGCAGGGCAATAGCATTGGCAGCGCCGGTGACTGCAGATAGTCGTGTAGAATAAGTTGTTGATTTTAATATATTTTATGACCACAGTAGAACTCCACACGGATCGCATTGAACCATGCACTGCGCATTTCTTGGCAGTGGTGCTTTTCGGCGTGCTCCGGCACGCTTTGCTCCTCTAGCCGCTTCTGATGTGAAATATGGAAAGCAAGAATCAGTTGCATCCCGACAGCGTAAACCTGAACTCGTTGTGGATGCCGTTTACACACAATCGTTATTTCAGGAAGCATCCGCTGCTGGTGGCTTCGGCGCGCGGCGCGCATTACACGATGGCGGACGGCCGACGTCTGTTTGACTGCCTATCGGGCCTGTGGTGTTCGCCGCTTGGTCACTCACACCCTGCAGTAGTGACAGCCGTTCAGCGGCAAGTCGAGAATCTCGATTACAGCCCCGCGTTTCAGCTCGGACATGCGCCGGCATTTGCGCTCGCGGCAAAGATCGCCTCGCTCGCGGGTCGGCCTAACGACCAAGTGTTCTTCGTGAACTCCGGCTCCGAAGCCGTCGATACGGCCATGAAGATTGCGGTTGGCTACCATCGCCTCAAAGGCGAAGCCAGCCGCACTCGCTTTATCGGTCGCGAGCGCGCCTATCACGGCGTGGGCCTGGGCGGGATCTCAATCGGTGGCATGACGGCCAACCGCAAGATGTTCGGCCCCCTCATGGTTGCGGGCGTCGATCATTTGCCGCACACCTGGAACCCCAAGCACATGGCGTACAGTCGCGGCCAGCCAGAGTGGGGTGCGCATTTAGCTGACGACCTGGAGCGACTTGTGGCGCTGCACGACGCGTCAAATATTGCCGCGGTCGTCGTCGAGCCGATGCAAGGTTCAAGTGGCGTCGTCGTGCCGCCGCGGGGGTATCTTGCGCGGCTGCGCGAGATTTGCACCCAGCACCGAATTCTCCTGATCTTCGATGAAGTGATCACCGGCTTCGGCCGGTTGGGCAAACCCTTTGCAGCGGATTACTTCGGCGTGGTGCCCGATATGATTACGTTCGCGAAGGCTGTTAGTAACGGTGTCGTTCCCCTGGGAGGCGTGTTGGTCCGAGAAGAGATCTATCAGACATTCATGAGCGGCCCGGCGCACGCCATCGAATTTTTCCATGGCTACACTTACTCCGGACACCCGCTCGCCATCGCCGCGGGTCATGCGGCGCTTGACACCATGGCCAGCGCGCATCTGTTTGAGCGCGCCGCCGAGCTCGCGCCGGTTCTGGAGAATGCCATGCACTCACTGCGAGGCGAGCCGCACGTAACCGACATTCGCAACATCGGACTTGCTGCGGCACTTGAATGCGCGCCAATCGCCGGTCAACCCGGGCTTGCCGCGATGCGGGTATTTGAGCGCGCGCTTGACGAGGGCCTACTGGTGCGGTTCGCTGGTGATGCGATTGCAGTCGCACCGCCGTTTATCTGCACCGAGAAGGATATTTTGGCCATGGTTGAGGGACTACGTCGCGCATTGCGCAACGTCGCCATTGTCTGAGGAGGACCCTGTTGTGAGTGCTGCTCAAATATTACCGCTTGCCGGACCTACTGCGCTCATCAGCCATTGGATCGGCGGCGCCCAGGTCATCGCGCCGCTCGGGGCGCGCACGGCTGTGTTCAACCCTTCCTCCGGCCGCCAAGCGCGCGAAGTGGCGCTGGCAACCAGCGCCGAGGTGGATGCCGCGGTGCAATCCGCGGCGGGCGCCTTTCGCGCCTGGGCTGACACGCCGCCACCGCGCCGCGCGCGCGTCATGTTCCGTTTTCAGGAACTTCTCAATCAGAACGTGAAGCGCATCGCACGCGCGCTCAGTGAAGAGCACGGTAAGACTCTTCCCGATGCGGAAGCCGAGGTGGCACGCGGCTTGGACGTGGTCGAATTCGCCTGCGGCGCCCCGCAGCTGCTCAAAGGTGAGTTCAGCGACAGCGTTGGCAGTGGCGTCGATAGCTACTCGTTGCGGCAGCCGCTGGGGGTCGTTGCTGGTATTACGCCGTTCAATTTTCCCGCGATGGTACCGATGTGGATGTTCCCGATCGCGCTGGTATGCGGCAATGCCTTCGTCTTAAAACCCTCCGAACGCGATCCTTCGGTCTCCATCATGCTCGCCGAACTGCTCAAGAATGCGGGGTTGCCGGACGGGGTTTTCAATGTGGTGCAGGGCGACAAAGTCGCCGTCGACGCACTCCTTGCGCATCCTCTCGTTTCCGCGGTGAGTTTTGTCGGCTCGACACCCGTTGCGCGCCACATTCAAAGTGCAGGCACGGCGCACGGCAAGCGCGTGCAGGCCTTGGGAGGTGCGAAGAACCACATGGTGATCATGCCGGACGCCGATCTGCACGGCGCGACCGAGGCGCTGATTGGCGCGGCCTACGGCTCGGCAGGCGAGCGCTGCATGGCTATCTCTGTTGCGGTCGCAGTCGGAGCTACCACCGCGGATGCCTTAGTTGAGCGGTTGGTTAAACGCGCCCGCCAACTAAAAGTCGGGCCTTCCGATGCAGCCGGCGTCGAGATGGGGCCGCTGGTAACAAGATTACATCTGGAACGCGTCCGCGCCTACATTGATCTTGGCATACAGGAGGGGGCGCGTCTCGTGCTCGACGGCCGCGGGCTTTCAGTGCCAGGTCATGAAGAAGGCTTCTTCCTCGGTCCGACGCTATTTGATGACGTGCGTGCGCCGATGCGCATCTACAGAGAGGAAATTTTTGGGCCGGTATTGGGTGTCGTGCGCGTGCCCGATATTGCGGCTGCGGTGCGACTCATCAATGCGCACGAGTTCGCGAACGGCACGGCAATATTCACCCGTAGCGGTGAAAGCGCACGCGACTTCGCGCGCGATATCGAAGTGGGAATGGTCGGGGTCAACGTTCCGATCCCGGTGCCAATGGCGTTCCATAGTTTTGGCGGCTGGCGCAATTCAATGTTTGGCGATCACAGCATGCACGGCGCCGAAGGCGTCCGTTTTTACACGCGCCTGAAGACAATTACGCAGCGCTGGCCCGGCACACAAGGGGCAAAGGCCGAATTCGCCATGCCCGCAAAACAGTAGCTGCGAGCCGTTACGCGGATAGCGCCGCGCGCGCCTCATAGCCGTAGCGGCAGCTCTGAGGACGTGAGAAATGTAT
>DATCBZ010000406.1:0-6284 GCA_036511555.1 Steroidobacteraceae bacterium | reverse complement strand
AACGATCCAAATGCGGTCGGCCCGTTGGCAAACAGAAACACGGCGTTCGAGCAGCCCGCGATTGCGCCCGCGAAGAGCGCTGCAGCGAGAAACAGAGCGGGTCGAAGCACAATTTAAGGCCTGCGGAGAGTTCGGCTCACTATGCCCGCTCAAGCTGGGTCACTCAAGCATGGCGGCCGAAGCTTGATAATTCTTGGGCCAGGATGTGCCCGTCAACTGCGTCATCCGCGAGGTCAACTGCAGCCGTGCTCCGAGCGCCTGTGCACGCTTAGTTGCCGTCCGATGCGTAAGAGTAGATCGTGCCGTGATGCGTCAAATGGCCGAGCGCGCCGTGTTCTGAGGATGCCGCAATCCTGAGTCGCGACGCCCCCTGCGGCCAACACTGCGCCTTGATCGAGATGCGCCGCGCATCAGCGCGAGCGATGCTATGGCAGCAAGATCGATCAGGCCGAACGAGCCGCCACCGCCGCCACTACCATCCGCGCCGCTGGACGCCGCCGCGGCCACGGTGACTGTCGTGTGAGTGGTCGCCGTCGACACCGCGAGAGGAATACTGACCGCACATTGAGCAGGTGACGTTGCGCCGGCGCGAATCGGCGGCTCAAGATCTGTCTTCACGACCTGAAGTTGCGGCGCCGCAGAAGCGCCACTCGCAACCGCAATTATTGCTGCACCGAGCGTGGCGACGCCCAGCGCAAGTCGGTTTGTCCTCACCATGCATCCGTGCCTTATTGCTTTGATTGCCTCTTCATACTGGACGCAAGCGCCCAGTGATCTTCAGCGTCGCACGCCACAGCTCTAAAATGAAGGTGTCGGGAAGTGCGCAAGCCTTATTTGAATTCTTCGGCTATCCCGCCGCAGCACGAGCCGGCAAAAGGATCGCCACAATTGGCTCGCCTCGCCCGCAGGCGACGCTGGTCTCGGTCGCCACAGCGGGGATCGCCCCGCAAACACTTCATGTAGACCATGGCGGCTTCTTTGGCCGCCTAAGGCAACGCTGCACAAATATTGAGCAAACAGTAAGTTTGGGCATCGACCTTGACGGAAACCGGCCGATTGCAATAGTCCAGATGAGACTTCGCACGTCCCTTGGGCAGTCAGCAGCGCGACGCTCCGGTCAGTCGTCCGCGCCTGTCAATCACGCCCTCGCGGATGAGCCACGCCTGCGCGTCAACGGCGTCAGTGTCAAACCAGGCGCGCGTGCTGCCGAGCCTGAAACTGTAGCCCCACGCGTCCATGTCCTCGCACAGGCGCGCCTGCCCAACGTCGGCCAGTTCATCGGCCAGCAGTACCTGCAGGTAACACACCGCGGATTCCTCCTGATCGTCGCCGCCGGCGTCGCGGTCAAGTCCCGAGCGCCGCTCGGGCGTCATGCAGATGAAGTGGCTCGTTTCGTGCAGCATCGAATGCACGGGCGTATCAAGGCGCGCATACAGATGATTGCCCTTCAGCCCCGCCTCGCTCTCGCCCCAATAGGATCCCGGAATGACTTCCTGCGGGGCGCTCAGCACGAGATCAAGACCGTAGCGCGCGAGCAGTAGCGCAATGCCGAGGCGATCAATTGAAGTCAAACGCAGCACGCCTGCGGCCTTGCGCGGTATCAAAGATTGGCGAGGCGGCGCATGACGACATCGGCCAGATCGTGAGCGAGTGCCTCGCGCAGGATGGCCTCTTCATTTTCCTTCGCCAAGAGAATGGTTTCATCGAAGGTATAGTCGCGCACGCCGGACACTTCCTGTACGGCAAGGATCTCCTTATTGGCTGCGCTGACGGAGAAACGCACTGTGTAGGTCAGCTCGTATTCGGCTGGCTGATCGCTCGCCGACACCGACAGCACGCGCCGCGCGAAGTCGTCATTGACGACGTGCACGACCGCCGTGGCGTCATTGTTGGTCGTCGTCAGTCGCGCGCCGGACGTCAGGAGCTCTTTTCTCAGATCCTGCACGAAGTCGCTCTGCCGGTCCTTCGCCTGCACGTAGGTAACCCGCAAGACCTCCGGCAGAGCCTTGTGCCCCTGCAGATGAAATCCGCAGCCACTGGCGGCGAGTAGCCCAGCGCACCACAGTGCGCAGCGGCACGGGTGCGCGCTCATACGACGAGGTTCACAAGCTTGCCCGGCACGAAGACAACTTTGCGCAATGGCTTGTCACCCACAAATTTCATCACCTGCTCATCGGCAAGCGCAGCCTCCCGCGCCGCGCTCTCATCGGCGCTGACCGCAATGCTGACGCGACCGCGCAGCTTGCCGTTCACCTGCACGACGATCTCATGCGTGTCCTGCTCGAGCGCCTGCGCGTCAACCTCGGGCCATGGCGCATCCAGAAGCTCGCCGTACTGCAGGTGGTAGTCGAGCGTGTGCCACAGCGCGTGCGTCACGTGCGGCACCACCGGATAGAGCACGCGCAGCAAAATTCCGACTGCCTCGTGCAGCGTCATTGCCGTATCGCCGCGCGCGGCGCCCTCCTGCGGAAGTCTGGCGGCTTCAAGTGCGTTCAGCATCTTCATGCACGCCGATACCACCGTGTTGTACTGCATACGCCGATAATCAAAGTCCGCCTGCTGCAGGCACAGATGGATCTGACGTCGCAGCGTCTTGTGCACATTCAACTGCGCGAAGAGCAGCTCCTGCTTGCCTTCCTGCAACAGCGCGCGCTTGGCGTGGCAGTAGGCCCACAGACGCTTCAAGAACCGGTACGCGCCTTCGATGCCGCTGTCCGAATACACGGCACTTTGTTCCGGCGGACCCGCGAACATTGAAAACAAGCGCGCGGTATCGGCGCCGTATTTGCTCATCACGTGGCGTGGCTCGACCACGTTGTTCTTGGATTTCGACATCTTTTCGATGCCGCCCAGGAGCACGGGCGCGCCATCCTCGTGCGCGATCGCGCCGATGGGCTTGCCCTTATCGTCGTAGCGTACGTCCACCTCGGAGGGATAGAACCAGCGCGTCCTGCCCGAGCCCTCGTCGCGATAGAAGCATTCGTTCAAGAGCATGCCTTGCGTGAACAGCCGTGTGAACGGTTCATCGAATGTCACGAGTCCGAAGTCGCGCATTACGCGCGTCCAGAAACGCGCGTACAAGAGGTGCAGCACCGCATGCTCGATGCCGCCGATGTATTGATCCATCGGCATCCAATAGTCGTTTCTCGCATCGACCATCGCAGTCGTCGCATTGGGCGAGCAATAACGCATGTAGTACCAGGCCGAATCGACGAACGTATCCATCGTGTCGGTCTCGCGCCGCGCGGCGGCGCCGCATTTGGGACAGCTGCAGGCAAGGAAGCGCGCATCTTTGTTGAGCGGATTTCCCGAGCCGTCCGGCACCAGATCCTCCGGCAGCACCACCGGCAGGTCCGCATACGGCACGGGCACCGCGCCACAGGCCGCACAATGAATGACGGGAATTGGCGTGCCCCAGTAGCGCTGGCGGCTGATGCCCCAATCGCGCAGGCGGTAAGTCGTCTGCTTGGTCCCGACTCCAAGGGCTGCGAGGTCGGATGCGATGGCATCAATCGCCTGCTGGTGGGTCATGCCGTCGTACTTGCCTGAATTCACGAGGCGGCCGTTTTTTGCAGCACCGTACCAGTCCTGCCAGGCGTCGCTCGAGTATTGCTCGCCAGCGACCGCAATGACTTGTTTGATGGCAAGCCCGTACTGCTTGGCGAACGCAAAGTCGCGCTCATCGTGCGCCGGCACGCCCATGACCGCGCCTTCACCGTACGCCATGAGGACGTAGTTGCCGACCCAGACCTCGACACGCTCGCGCGTAAGGGGGTGAGTGACAAAAAACCCGGTCGGCATGCCGAGCTTTGCGGCCGTCGCAAGCTGCGCCTCCGAGACGCCGCCCTGAGTGCAGGCGGCGATGAACGCTGCCAGTTTGGGATTGCCGCGGGCGCAGTATTGGGCGAGCGGATGTTCGGCGGCGATGGCGCAGAAGCTCACGCCCATGATGGTATCGATACGCGTCGTGAAGACGCGCAGCTCTTTGGCTTCGCCCTCGAGCGCGTACGGAAAGCCGAAATTGACGCCGACGCTCTTGCCGATCCAGTTGGCCTGCATGAGCCGCACGCGCTCGGGCCAGCCATCGAGTTTGCTGACGACGCCCTCAAGGAGCTCTTCTGCGTAGCGAGTGATGCGCAGGTAATAGCCGGGTACTTCGCGCTTCTCAATTATGGCGCCGGAGCGCCAGCCGCGGCCATCGATGACCTGCTCGTGCGCCAGCACCGTGTTGTCGATCGGATCCCAGTTGACGAGCTGCGTCTTACGGTACGCGATGCCACGCTCGAGCATCTTCAGGAACAGCCATTGGTTCCATTTGTAATAGCTCGGATCACAGGTGGCGATCTCGCGCGACCAGTCGAATGCGAGCCCGAGGGGCTGCAGCTGAGCTTTCATGTCGGCAATGTTCTGCCGCGTCCAAAGCGCCGGCGCGATGCCTTTTTCGATCGCCGCGTTCTCCGCCGGCAGGCCGAAGGCATCCCAGCCCATGGGCATGAGGACATTGAAGCCCTTCATGCGCATGTAGCGGCTCATTACATCGTTGATCGTGTAATTGCGCACATGCCCCATGTGCAGCTTGCCCGAAGGGTAGGGCAGCATCGAACAGGCGTAATACTTCTGGCGCGCGCCGGATTCGACGACGCGATAGGCGTCCTGCGCGTTCCAATCAGCCTGGGCAGCGCCCTCTATGGCTGCCGGGTCATAGCTCTCTTGCATCCCGACATGATAGAGGAGAACGATGCCCTATAAGCTAGCTCAATCGCAACGGCACGAAAATCTGCGCGCTCTCGCGCTGGATCAGAAGCGCAACGTTCTTGCCGACAGCCTTGGCAGCGCTCTGGAACTCCTCGAGTGATTTCACGCGCTTGCCGTTGATGCCAAGAATGATGTCGCCGGGTTGCACGCCCGCAGCCGCGGCCGGTCCGCTCACGTGCTCGACGACGAGGTTGCCATCGGTCTCCGCCTGTTGCTTCTCGCGCGGCTGCAGCGGCCGCACCGCAAGCCCAAACTTGCTGGTCTCATCGGAGCTGCGCGGTCCGCCATTGCGGGCGGCACGGGCATCATGTTCATCGAGAAGTGCAACCCGCACGCCCACCTCTTGCTGCTTGCCACCGCGCCAGATGCCCAGCTGCGTCTCGGTGCCGGGCTTGATGCGCGCAATGATCGCGGGCAGCTCCGCCGAGCGCTCAATCGACTTGCCGTTGACGGCAACCACCACATCGCCGGGCTGCAGGCCCGCTTTCTCGCCGGGGCTGCCGCTTTGCACCGAACTCACGAGCGCTCCGCGCGGCCGGTCAAGACCGAAGGACTCTGCAAGCTGCGCATTGACGTCCTGAATGGTGACCCCGATGCGTCCGCGCGTGACGTGTCCGGTTTTGATGAGCTGCTCGCGTACATCCATCGCGACATCGATTGGAATGGCGAACGAGAGGCCCATGTAGCCGCCGGTGCGGCTGAAGATCTGCGAATTGATGCCAACGACTTCGCCCTGCATGTTGAAGAGCGGGCCGCCGGAGTTGCCGGGATTGACCGGCACGTCGGTCTGTATGAAGGGCACATAGCCGCCGTTGCCATCCTCGCCGGGCAATGAGCGGCCAATGGCGCTGACGATGCCGGCGGTGGCGCTGTTCTCAAAGCCAAACGGCGAGCCGATCGCCAGTACCCACTCGCCAGCACGCAGCGAGGCGGGATTGCCGATGCGCACGATCGGCAGGGTGCTGTTGGTATTGATCTTGATGACGGCAATATCGGTGCGCGTATCGATGCCGATGACTTTGGCGCTGAACTCGCGCCGGTCCGTCAAACGCACCGTGACGGTATCGTCGTCGGCGACCACATGCGCGTTGGTCAAAATATAGCCATCGGGCGTGACGATGAAACCTGAGCCCTCGCCGTGCGTCGGCTGGGCATTGCCGCCGCGCGGGCCCATGCCCGGTGCGGGAATGCCAAAGCGTTTAAAGAAATCCTGGAACGGATCCTCGCCGTTCTGTCCGCCCTGCTCGCCTTCCTGCTCCGGTACGTTCTGCGCGCGCTCCACGACCTGCACGTTCACGACGGCCGGGCCGTAGTGCTCCACTAGGGGCGCAAAATCGGGCAGCGCGTAGCGCACACCCGGAGTTACCGGTGCCGTCGGGACCGCAGCGGCCGCCTTGGTGACCGTGTCCGGGGCGTTCTGAGCATCCGAATCGCCGACACAGGCGGCCAGCGCCAGGCTCACGAATGCAACGAAAATGGCCTTATAGGCCGGGGTGACAAATCTCATGCGGCGCTCCAAATCTGGGGAC
>DATCBZ010000405.1:0-6310 GCA_036511555.1 Steroidobacteraceae bacterium | reverse complement strand
AGGTGCCCGCGGCCGGAGTGGTGGCCGCCTCTGGCGGTAATCACGGGGTTGCGGTGGCCTATGCCGCGCAGCGCCTCGGCAAGCCTGCACGGATTTTTGTGCCGAGCGTTGCCTCGCCCGTAAAGATCGCGCGCATCCGCGCTCTGGGCGCCGATCTCATCATTGCAGGCGCGCGTTATGCCGATGCACTTGCGGCGAGCCAAGCGTGGGGAGCTACATCCGGGGCGATGCAGGTACACGCATTTGATCAGGAGGAGACGCTCTTGGGTCAGGGCAGCGTAGGCCTGGAATTTGCGGAGCAGGCGCCCGAGCTTGATACGCTGCTCGTTGCGGTCGGTGGCGGAGGACTCATTGGCGGCATTGCCGCATGGTATGGAGGAGCCGTAGATGTCATCGGCGTCGAGCCCGAGGCTGCGCCGACGCTTGAGCGTGCGCTTGCAGCGGGCCGGCCGGTTGAAGCGAAAGCAGGTGGCATTGCGGCAGACTCGCTCGCGCCAAAGCAGGTCGGCGATCTCATGTTTCCGATTGCGCAGCGCCATGTGAGTCGCGTTATTCTGGAGTCGGACGAGTCGATCCGGGCGGCGCAGGAGGCGCTGTGGAATACACTGCGGGTCGTGACGGAGCCAGGTGGCGCGGCCGCCTTTGCTGCGCTCTTGTCGGGGCGCTATGTACCCCGCTCAGGCGAGCGCGTCGGTGTACTTCTTTGCGGCGGCAATACGACTGCCGTCGACTTTGGCAATAGGACCATCCCAGCATGAAAGCAGTCTGCATCCTCAAGTCCGGCGGGCGCGAAGCCTTAAGCTTTATGGACGTTCCCGCGCCGCAACCCGCGCGCGGCCAGGTTCTGATTGCACTCGAATTCGCCGGCGTCAACTTCATTGACGTGTATCAGCGCGAGGGCATGTACCCCCTACCAATGCCATTTACGCTTGGCACCGAAGGCGCTGGTACTGTTGTCGCGGTAGGCGCGGAGCCTGGCGACTTCAAGGTCGGCGATCGCGTTGCCTATCAGGGCGTGCAGGGGTCGTACGCCGAGCAGACTGTAGCGCCGGCTGATCGATTGGTGCGCATTCCGCAAGACATCCCGACCCGCACGGCCGCGGCGCTCATGCTGCAGGGCCTGACGGCACATTATCTTTCAAGTTCCACCTATACGCTGAAGGCCGGCGATACCGCGCTGGTACACGCAGCCGCTGGCGGAGTCGGACTCCTTCTGTGCCAGATGGCGAAATTGCGCGGCGCAAACGTAATTGGCACCGTCTCGACTGAGGCAAAGGCAGCCTTGGCGCGCGCGGCCGGCGCCGATCATGTGATTCTGTATACGCAGCAGGATTTCGTGGTCGAGACCAAGCGCTTCACCGACAATCATGGCGTGCAGGTGGTGTATGACTCGGTCGGAAAGACGACCTTTGATCAGAGTCTCAACTGTCTTGCCCCGCGGGGCCTCATGACATTGTTTGGCGCATCAAGCGGCGCGGTGCCACCGTTCAATCCGCAGGTGTTGAATCAGAAGGGCTCGCTGTATTTGACGCGGCCGACGCTTGCCAACTACGTCGCGAGCCGCGCCGAGTTGCTGCGGCGTACCGATGAGCTGTTCGCTTGGCTCGCTGCGGGCAAACTATCCGTGCGCGTTGATCGGGAAGTTCCACTAAAGGATGTTGCCGAGGCGCATCGCGCGCTTGAAAGCCGCGAAACGACCGGCAAAGTGCTTTTGAAAATCTGAAGCTTTCAAGCTTCAGCCCGTGTAGCTGGACGCCGCGGGCACACGGAGCATGTTCATCAATCAGGTACCAACTTCACGGTTGCGCGCGGGACGCAAGGTCGGTGCGCACGCGCACGATGAAACGCAGCGGATCATCGGGCGTAATGATCACGGTGCGCTTTTTAAATTTCAGCACGACGGCCCTGCCGGGATCGGTTGCGTACGCATGAAAGAGCCCAATGCCGCGTTTCCAGAAGACGCCGGTGAAAGAGAACAGTCCGCCGTTGCCAAAGACACGCAGCGCGCCGCGCAGCGCTTCGGCATCGCCCGCGACGGCTACGAGGTCGCTAAGTTCAATGGTCGTCGTCCAGAACGGCCGTCGTATTTCTAGCATTGTTACCGTGAGCTTGTAGCTCGACACCATGAACAGGAGTGCGAGCGCCGCAATGCCGGCCGGCAAGACCGCCATAAATGTGCGTAGCAGCGGTGCCCGGGCGGGCAGCAGCCAGATTCCGGTTACGGCGATGCCGAGGAGCAACACCACTGCAATGCTCGACGCTGTCTTCAGGGAGGCGCTCCACGGCGCGCGAAATTCGAGCGCCATCAGCGGCCGGATGCCGCCAGTTGTTCGAGCGCCTGCCTTTGCAGCTGAGTGGAGTCCGAGTCCTTCAGCAGACTGTTGGCGCGGCTGACAAAGGCGATGACTTCTTGCGGCGGCAGCGGCTTGCTGATGAGAAATCCCTGCGCCAGGTCGCAGCCCAAGCGGCGCAGAAAATTCCACGCCTCGACATCTTCGACACCTTCGGCGACGACTCGCAATCCCATGCTGTGTGCAAGTTCTATGGTAGAAGTGACGATCATCGCATCATCCGCGCGCGCGTGCGCGTGCGCGATCAGGGAGCGATCGATCTTCAGCTCATCGACCGGCAACCTGCTGAGCTGCGATAGCGAGGAGTAGCCGGTGCCGAAATCGTCCATTGCGAAGCGCACCCCAGCCACGCGCAGGAGCTGCATATGGCGCGCGGCTAGCACCGGATCGCGCATGACCGCGCTTTCGGTGATCTCCAGCAACAGTCTGGTAGGCGCAACGCCGTGCCGTTCCAGGCAACGCAGCACTTCGTTGCCGAGTTGCGGATCGAGAATGTCGGAGGCCGACAGATTGATGGCGACATCAATGTCGAGCCCCAGCGCGCGCCACTCTGCCATTTGACGGATTGCCTCGCCGATCACCCAGCTTGTGAGCCTGCGCGTATTGCCGGTCTGTTCTGCAAGTGGCACGAATTCCACCGGCGAGACGACGCCGAGTGTGTGATGCGTCCAGCGTGCGAGTGCCTCGACACTCGTTACCGTGCGCGTTGCCATCTCCACCTTTGGCTGATAGACGAGCTTGAGGCCCTCCTGCTCGAGCGCGCGCCGCAGCTCAGTCACGAGAGCGAGGCGGCGCCGATGCTGTTCATCCCGCCCGGCACGATAGATCGCGATGCGAGTGTGGGCGTCCTGAGCGTCGTGGAGCGCCATCTGTGCGCAGCGCAGCAGCTCACGAGCGCCCTTGCCGTGCTCCGGATACATCGAAATGCCGGAGGTCGGATGCAACTCGAGACCCACCTCGGCAACCCTGAAATCCGCGCCGATGATACCCGTCAGCTGTTCGGCGACCAGCGGTGCGCGCTGCAGCGAGCAGGGCGCGACCACGATCAAGAACTGCTGCGCAGACAATCGCGTGACGAGATCGCTCGGTCCAACATTCTGCGTCAGGCGCCGCGCCGCCTCCGAGAGCGCATCATCGCCGACGTGATGGCCGAGGGAGGCGTTGATTTCAGGAAGGTTGCCAAGGTCAATCAAAATCAGCGCGAAGGTGGTGTCCGCGTGGTCGCGCACCCGCTGATCGATATGGTTCTCGGCGAAGGGCCGATTCGGCAGACCTGTGAGCGTATCGTGGTAAGCGAGCTGCGTAATGCGCGCTTCGCGTTCAGCAATCCCTTGCTGCATGGTGTTGAAGGTTGCGGCGAGACGCCGGAAATCCTCCGCGCCGCGCAGCACCACCGGCCGACCATAACGGCCCTCCTCAATACGGCGCGCCGCGCGCACGAGCTCGGCGATTGGCCGCGAGGCGCTGCGACCGGCCAACATGCCGATACCGGCGGCGAGCAATAACGCGACCGTACCGATCAAGAGCATTGCATCGCGCAGATCACGGTAAGGCGCGAGCACCTCGTGCATCGGCTGATGCACCCAGACGTCCACGGTATCGGGACTCGTCGCAATGCGCCGTGTCACCGTCAAATAATCCTGCGTGCCCAGACGCAGACGCCAGGCACCCGCGTGCTGCGCCGCGCTGCCGCTGTGTGTCGCAAGCAGCGCCGCCCGCGAAACATCGGTGAGCGTGGAGGCGACGTAGAGCGCGCCGGAGGGATCTTGGGTCACGAGACTGATGGGCGCGCCGGCAAGCTCGGCCATGCGCCGCGCCAGCGTATCGTCGACGGCAAAGCCCATCGCCACCCAGCCGATGACTTCGGGTGCGAGCACTGGCGCCAAGAAGAATTGATAGGCGCGCCCGGCGAGTAACATCACGTGCGGGCTTTCGGAGCTCATGTCTTGTGCGCTCAAGAGTCGCTTCAGCGCCGAATCGGGCACGTGTGCGGTCGATGCGAGCACGTGGCCGTGCGTGTCGATGAGCACCATGAGATCGGCGCCGATGCGCTGCACGTCGTTCTGTGCGGCGGAGAGCATGGTCGGACCGTCGCCGGAAGCGACAGCCTCGCGGAAGCCAAAATCTGCTGCCAAGACCGCGACACCGCTTGCCAGCTGGGCGGCCCGAAAGCGCACCAGCTGTTCAACGAAACTGCTGCCAGCAATCAGCTGCTTGGAAGCACGCTCCAACACAGAGTGTTCAGTGCGCGCCAGCACTGCGATCAGCGTCACAGTTTGTGTGACACAGACCAATCCAATAATCACCGCGAGAAGTCGGTTGCGGAAGCTTCCCATAATCTAGGCTCAAATGACGCATCGATACTATGCGCCGCTGCCGTAGCGGAGCGAGCCCCGTACTCCTGGACTGAGAAACCGCGCACGTGTGCATCAGAACCATACTGCGGAAAAATGCTGTGCTTGGCTGGCTTGTGCTGCTGAGCGTCACCGCGCCGGTATTCGGCGGGGCGATCAGTGTGCAGGCGAGTCTTGCCGACCATAAACCCTTTGCGGGCGCTGTCGTCACGGTGCAGGGCGCCGCCGCACATGCGCCGAGCGCGCCGATGAGCGCCATCGTCGACCAGATCAACCTTGCGTTTGTCCCGGACCTCATCGTGATTCCGGTGGGATCGACCGTCGAGTTTCCCAACAGCGATTCGGTGAGCCATCAGATCTACTCGTTCTCGCCGACCAAGCGTTTCCAGCTGCCCCTCTACCACGGTAAGCCCTACCCGCCGGTGCACTTTGATCAGGCGGGGATCGTCACGCTCGGCTGCAATATTCACGACAAGATGCTCGGTTACATCTACGTCACCGACGCGGCGTACTTCGGGCGTACGGATGCAAGCGGTGCCTGGGTTGCCAACAACGTCCCGCGCGGCGCCTATCACGTGAGTATCTGGCATCCGCTGTTGCGCGAAAGTGCCGCCTCCCTCGAGCGCGACGTAACCGTCGGCGCGGAGGACTCAACCAAGGTCGAGATGCAGTTGACACAGCCGCTGCGGCCCGCGCCGCTGCAGACCAACGCACGCTCGCGGAATCAGTATTGAAAACCCTGCACGCACTGCTTCTCTTATCGCCGCTTTGCGCGCTGGTGCCTGGGGTCGCCGCTGCCCTTGATTGGCAACTGTCGGCGGATATGCGCCTCGTGAATTCCGACGGTCAGCGATCCTTGTTTGACGGCGGTCTCGGCACGTTACGTTACGATGACGCGCATGACGGTCTGCAGGTAGGTCGGCTACGACTCGCGCTCACCGAGCCCTTGGGTGAGGTATGGGCGCTGAAGCTTGATGGATCCTATTGGGGCCAGGATGAAACTCATTCAACCGGTCTGACCGAGGCGTTTCTTGAATATCGGCCGTACCCGATAGAAGGCTGGCGCGCGCGCGTGCGCATTGGTGCTTTCTTTCCGCCCGGATCTCTGGAGAACACTGCAGCGGGCTGGTCATCGCCCTACACACTGTCCTCCTCGGCAGCAAATTCCTGGATTGCGGAGGAAGTTCGCACCATCGGCGTGGAGGGCAAAGTGGAATGGCTCGGCACGCGTTTGGGCCACGATTTCGATTTTGGATTGACCGGTGGGGTATTCGGTTGGAACGATCCGGCAGGTGTGGTGGTAGCCACGGGCGGGTTCTCGCTCAACGACTTCCAAACCCCCATTTCCGGTTACATCGGCGCGCGTGGCTCAACGGTATTTGCCGAGCGTCAGCTGTTTCGAGAAATCGACAATCGCGCCGGCTACTACGTGGGCGGCGAGGCGAGGTATCTCGATCGGGTGACCTTGCTTGCGCTGCACTACGATAATCGCGCGGACCCCGAGGCCAGTAACGCGCTCACCGGGGCGTTTGCCTGGGAAACCCGCTACGACTCCGTCGGCGTGCGTGCACAGACCGAGAGCGGTTGGACCGCCATCGTCCAGTG
>DATCBZ010000404.1:0-5774 GCA_036511555.1 Steroidobacteraceae bacterium | reverse complement strand
CCGACGGCAGGCCGCAGCTGCAACTCGTCTCCGGCGGTCCCGCGCGGCTTGATCCGCGGCTTCGAAGCTCACCGCTCGACGGCGCCATCCCGACGATTCAGTACTCCGCGATCGCAGCCTTCCTGTCGCGCCCCTCCGTCTTGTCGATCGACCAAGTGCGTCATTCACCGCACGTGCTGATTTTCCGCGAAGAGCATCAGACCGGCGGTACAGGGAATGAGTTTTACGTGCGCGATTTGAACGCGGCGCCAAATGCCCGTTTTACGGTCATGCACGTCGGCGAACCGCTGCGCGATCCGGACAACGGCCACATGATGGGATACCAGGGCATCTATACCGCCACGGCCGTGATCACCCGACCGGGAAATCCTGCGAAGGGTCTGCTCACGGATGCTGCACGCGAGACACTGCGCGGCGATCTGGTGCTGGCGGCGGCAAACGACGCCCCCGCGTCGCTGACGCTGCGCGCACCGAAGAACGAGGTTCACGGACGCATCATGTCGGTAATCGATGGCGTCAAGCTCATCGGCCAGTATGACGTCGTCCTCATTAATCGCGGCACGCGCGATGGCGTCGATGCGGGTGACATTCTGGCGATCGACCGAATCGGCGATGTCATACGCGACAACGGCGTCAGCAACGATCGGGGCGTGGGCTTCGGCGGCGGAGCGCATGTGCGTCTGCCCGACGAGCGCGCCGGCACCTTGCTCCTTTTCAAGGCATTCGACCACATGAGCTATGGGCTCGTGGTCGCCGAATCGAGTCCGGTGCGCGTCGCGGATATCGTCCGCAACCCTTAAACGCGACCTCCGCAGGACCCGCGCCCGAACGGCGCAGGCGTCCTCTGTTTTCGGCTCTATTGGACACGGCTGGGGAAATACTGTTAGATGCGCATCGCTTTAGGAGCCGCGAGCGATGGCGTACTGGTCGCTTCATCTCGTTGATTTTAAAGCCCTAAATGGCGCTCGCGCCTCAACTTAGCGGCCCTTCGCGGTGCCCATATCATAGATGATGACCGGCAGCGTTCTTGACATCCTGATCTACGTATTCGACCGCTACATGCTCGATGAGGCCCCTCCGGTGCCGGAGCGAGATGACTTGGCGCGCGATCTTGCGTGCGTCGGTTTTATGCAGGACAACGTCGAACGAGCTCTCGACTGGCTTGCCGACTTAGCCTCGGTGCGCGACCGGGCGCTGCTGCACTCGGGTATCGAGCGCGGCAGCCCTGCGGTGCGCGTCTACTCCGAGGGCGAGCTGTCACGTCTGTCGACCGAATGCCGTGGCTTTCTGCTCACGCTGGAACGCCTGGACGTGCTGCAGCCACTGCAGCGCGAAATCGTCATTGACCGCATGTTGGCGCTTGACGCCGACGAGCTCGATGCCGAGCAGTTGAAGTGGGTCGTACTGATGGTGCTGTCGAGTCAACCGGGCCAGGACCTCGCCTTCCAGCGACTGGAGGATCTGGTGTCGACCGGACATGCGAGCGGACCGCATTGAGGCAGTACCTGCCGTGACGCGCTACGCATGACTGAGAATCTCGTCATCGTGGAATCACCCGCGAAGGCACGCACCATCAAGAAGTACCTCGGTAAGGACTTCGAAGTGCTTGCCTCCTACGGACACGTGCGCGACCTCGTGCCCAAAGAAGGCGCGGTCGATCCCGCACATGGCTTCGCCATGCGGTATCTCGAGCTGGAAAAAAGCGCACGCCACGTCGATGCCATCTCGCGGGCGCTGCGCAAGGCCAAAGCCCTCTACCTCGCAACCGATCCGGACCGCGAGGGCGAGGCGATCGCCTGGCATCTGCAGGAAATCCTGAAGTCGCGCGACGAGCTCGTCGGCAAAAAGGTGCATCGCGTGGTGTTTTACGAAATCACCAAGAACGCCGTACGCCAGGCGGTGGCCGAGCCGCGCGATCTGTCGCTCGAGCTCGTCAATGCGCAGCAGGCGCGCCGCGCGCTTGATTATCTGGTCGGCTTCAATCTGTCGCCGCTGTTATGGAAGAAGGTGCGCCGCGGCCTCTCCGCAGGTCGCGTGCAAAGTCCGGCGCTGCGCATGATCTGCGAGCGCGAAGCGGAGATCGCCGCCTTCATCGCCCAGGAGTACTGGACGCTCGACGGTGAGGGCGAGCATACGCAGCAGCGCTTCCCGGTAAAACTCATCGAATATGCGGGCACGAAGACCGAGCAGTTCAGCTTCGTCAACGAAACTCAGGCGCGCGAGGTCGAGCGCACCATCAAGGCAGCCGCGGGCGCCACGACCGCTACTGCCGGGGAGCTCACGGTGCTCTCCATCGATCGCAAGCAGCGGCGCCGCAATCCGGCACCGCCGTTCACCACTTCGACGCTGCAGCAGGAAGCTGCCCGCAAGCTCGGCTTCAACGCGCGCCGCACCATGCGCGTTGCGCAGCAGCTCTACGAGGGCGTCGACATCGGCGCCGAGGGCAGCGTCGGACTCATTACTTATATGCGCACCGATTCGGTGTCGCTTGCGGCCGAAGCGGTGAGCGAGCTGCGTGCGGTTGCGGCAAAGCTCTACGGCCCGGCGAGCGTTGCCGAAGAAGTGCGCGTCTATAAGACGAAGTCGAAAAACGCCCAGGAAGCGCACGAGTCGATCCGCCCGACCTCAGCCTCGATCACGCCCGGCGATATTGAGGGCAAGGTCGAAGGCGATCTGCATCGCCTGTACGCGCTCATCTGGAAACGCGCGGTCGCCTGCCAAATGAGTCATGCCGTGTTTGATACGGTTGCGGTTGATCTGCTGGCAGGCGCAGAGGGTCCCAAACGCCACGTGCTGCGCGCGAATGGCTCAACACTGGTGACGCCCGGCTACATTGCGGTCTACCAGGAAGGCACCGATGATCTGAAGACCGACGATGATGATCATGTGCTGCCGCCCATGAACGAAGGCGACACAGTCGCACTGAACGCCTTGCGCGCCGAGCAGCATTTTACCGAGCCGCCACCGCGCTTCTCGGAAGCATCGCTCGTCAAAGCGCTGGAAGAGTACGGCATCGGCCGGCCGTCCACCTACGCGACGATTATCTCGACGCTGCAGGATCGGCAGTATGTGGAGATGGACAGCCGGCGCTTCATACCGACTGACATCGGCAAGATCGTCAATCGTTTCCTCACTCAATATTTTCATCGCTACGTCGAATACAGCTTCACCGCCGAGATGGAGGACGAACTCGATGCAGTCTCGCGCGGCGAGGAGGACTGGAAAAGACCGCTCGAGAAGTTCTGGAAGCCGTTCATCGACCAGGTCAAAGACACCGACAAGAATGTGAGCCGCGAACAGGTGGCGCAGGCGCGCGAACTTGGCAAAGATGCCGACAACGGCAAGCCGATTACCGTGCGCATGGGCCAGTACGGCCCGTTTGTGCAGATCGGCACCAAGGATGATGCCGACAAGCCGCGCTTTGCGGGCCTAAGACCGGGTCAGAAGATGGATCTCATCACGCTTGCCGAGGCACTGGAACTCTTTAAGCTGCCGCGCACCCTCGGCAGCACCGCAGACGGCGCCGAGATCATCAGCAACGTCGGCCGCTTCGGCCCGTACATCAAATACGGCGCCAAATACGTGTCGATGAAAGCGGATAACGATCCGTACACCGTTTCGCTCGAGCGCGCGCTTGAGCTCATCCGCCTGAAGCAGGAGGCCGACGCGAACCGCATCATCTCGGACTTCAGCGAAGCCGGGGTGCAGGTGCTGAACGGCCGTTACGGTCCGTATGTCACCGACGGCAAGAAGAACGCCAAAGTCCCGAAAGACCGCGAGCCCAAATCTTTGACATTGGCGGAATGCGCCAAACTCCTCGAAGAGGCGCCGCTGCGCGGCAGCCGCTTCGGCCGCGGCAAGCGCTTCGCCGCCAAGAAAGTTGCCCCTGAATTGGCAGCGGCGCTCGCCGCCACAGCGCCCGCCGCAAGTCAAGCGAAGACGCGCCGCAAGAGCCCGGCACGCGCACCGGCTGCGGCGCGCCCGCAGGCTGCGCAGGCGAGAGCCCGCGCGCCTGCTCTGAAGGCGAAGAGGGCGCCGCGCGCCAAGGCCGCCGGCAAGCGCGCCCGCGTCAAATAGACTTTCTCGCACGCGCGCGCGATCACTGCGATGCAGTACCGCCATAGCTTTCATGCCGGCACCTTTGCCGACGTCCACAAACACGTGGCGTTGCTTGCGCTGTTGGCGGCACTGAAGCGCAAGGACACGCCCTTCCTATATTTGGAAACGCATGCGGGGCGCGGCGCCTATGATCTGGCGCATCCGAGCACCGAGACGAGCCGCGCGGCGCACGCCAATCTTGTGCGCCTTGCAGCCGCTGCACCGGTAGCGGCAGAGCTGCGCAGTTATCTGTCACACCTTGCAGCAGTGCGCGCGCGTCTTGCCAACACGCATGCCTATCCGGGCTCGCCGCTTCTTGCGGCGCGCGAGCTGCGCACGCAGGACCGGGCGGTACTCCATGAGATCGTGCCGAGCGAAGCGCGCGCGCTCGAACGAGAACTGCGCGGCTATGCGCGTACGCATGTCGAGGCAGTCGACGGCTTTACGCGTCTGCGTGCCCATCTACCGCCGCCCGAGCGGCGCAGCCTCGTACTGATCGACCCTCCCTATGAGGAGCGCGATGACTTGCAGCGAGTCGCAGCGGCATGCGCCGAAGCGCTCAGCCGTTTTCCCTCCGGTATCGTCGCCGCCTGGTATCCCATCAAAGATGTGCGCACGACTGCCGCGTGGCTTGACGCATTGTCGAGCACCCTAAGTGGCGCGACCCTGGTGTCGGAATGGTGGCTGTATCCGCGCGACTCGCGCGTGTCATTGAACGGCTCGGGGCTTTTGATTTTGAATCCGCCCTACCAATTTGCGGAACAAATGCAGCTCTGGCTTGCGGAGCTGCATGCCCTGTTCAATACAGCCGATAGCGGCGGGATGAGCATCCGCACGCTTGGCCCGCCCGCTTGAAGCGACGGGACAGGTGTCACAGTGCCGGCTTGCCGCGCTGGTCGGAACGCGCCTGCTTCATGTATAAGATGCCCAGTAACGCCGACCAGATAGCAGCTCATGCGCGCTTCTCAGCTTTGTAACTGCGGCTCACCGCCGCCCGCAAGCGCATATCTGCGGGGCTGCCGATGAACACCGCCCCCGACCAGTACGGGGTTATCGGCCACCCGATCGCCCACAGCTGGTCACCATTCATCCACGGGCTGTTCGCGCGCCAGACCGAACAGACCATGGTCTACAGACGATTTGACGTGCCGCCGGCAAAGTTCAGGAAGCACGTCATGCACTTCTTCCTGCACGGTGGCCGGGGCCTGAACGTAACGCTGCCGCATAAGATCGCCGCCGCGGGACTTGCCAACGAGTTGACGCCGCGCGCGGAACAGGCACGCGCCGTCAATACGCTCATGATGCTGAACGAGACCGAGATCCTGGGCGACAACACCGACGGCGAGGGTCTGGTGCGGGACCTGCAGAACAACTGCGGCGTGCCGGTCACGGCCATGCGGGTACTTATTTTGGGCGCCGGCGGCGCGGTACGCGGAGTGCTCGCGCCGCTACTTGCCTTGAACCCGACTGAGATCGTCATAGCAAACCGTACGGCGGCCCGCGCGAGCGCCCTCGCGCGCGACTTTGCGACCTGGGGCACGATTATCGGCTGCGGCTTTGATTCTGCCTTGCTCACTCATTTTGATCTCGTGATCAATGCGACCTCCGCAAGTATGGAGGGCGATGCACCGGCCATCGCGCCGCGCGTCGTCAGCAACCATACGATCTGCTACGAC
>DATCBZ010000403.1:0-5779 GCA_036511555.1 Steroidobacteraceae bacterium | reverse complement strand
ACACCGGGTTATTGACCGCCATTGCCGGCAGTGCGGTGGCACGCGGCGAACTGCGCGGCGTGTGGGCAATCTTGCTGTGTGCAGCAGCTTTTCAAATCAAAGCGCGCCTGGAAGAGCGCTGGATGCGGCAGGAGTTCGGTGCGGAATATGCACGTTACAGTGCCGCGGTTCCGGCGCTCGTCCCGTTCTGGCCGCGCTGAGCGTTGCTGCGCAGATTCCCTTCGCGGAAGGTGAGTACTAGAATTAACTTAAGGCGGGTGTCGTCTAGTGGCAAGACATGAGCCTCCCATGCTCAGAACGAGGGTTCGATTCCCTTCACCCGCTCCACTGCCAGCAAGCTACCGTCTATTGATGCGTCATGCTTGAAGGGCTACGCTCTTAAATCAATGACAGATAATTTCGGCCGGCCGTTAATGCTTCGGCCTTGCGCTCGGCCTCAGCCGTCAGCGAGCCGCGCATGTGCTTGCCTCAACAAGCGCGCGAGCAACGCCGCCCACTTCTGCTGCCCGAGTTCGTCCGTTATCAGATTCTGCCGGATTTCAATTGCAACGTGATGCAGCGCGCGCTGTTCGCCGTGCACGGGAATCGTGTAATCCGAGTCATCAGAGACGCTGTACGGTTCATTGTCGCCGACTACGAGCCCGACTTCGCACCGCAGGAGCTCGAGCAAAATATGCGCAAAGCGCACGTCACGGTGATACAGAACACCGACCTGCCAAGGGCGCACCACTTCTTTGAACACCGGCGTGAAACTGTGCATTGCGATCAAGGCCGTTGCCCGCCCGGCATCGCGCCGCCGATCAAGCTCGAGCGCGATGCGATTGTGGTAGGGATCGAACACTTCGCGCACGCGGATCAACTTGTGAGCGTCGCTCAGGCCGACGTTGCCGGGCACGGGCGTCAATTCGCTGACGCTTGCAATGGAGGTCGGCGTCGCCGGCATGCGATTGCAATCAATCACCAGGCGCGAGTAGTTCTGCCGAATGACGACGGCGTCGAGTGCGGCGCCCAGCATATCCGCAACCGCACCCGCGCCGATGTCCCAGGCGATGTGCCGCTCACGGTCGGCAGCGGCAAGGCCCAGCTCGCCCAGGCACGCCGGAATTCGCTTGCCGGCGTGGTCGACGACCAGGAGAAACGGCGAGCGGCCGTTTTCATTGCCGACTGTGAAAGCGGGCAAGTCTTCTCGCGCCAGAAGAGTGTCCGGCGTCTCGTTCATCCTCACTCACCTTCGTTAAATTACAGACAGGCCAGCGGCCTCTTTGACGCCGCTATTCTGGCATAACAAATGCGTACCGCGCCGAGCCTAATCACGGAGATGTAATGAGGATTCTGTCCGGACGGCACATCACCACATACCGTTACAAGCAGCCTGTTGGCCTTGGCGAGCATCGCATGATGTTGTGCCCGCGCGAGGATGGCGATCAGCGCCTCCTTGAGTTAGAACTTGAAATCACACCGAGGCCGAGCCTGCTGCGCTACAGCCGCGACGTGTTCGGCAATCAGATAGCCATTGCACACTTTTCCGCACGCGCCGAAACCCTGCGCTTCGAGAGCCGCTTTCGGCTGGAGCACGCACCGACGGAATTCGTCGATGCGGATATTGAGGACTGCGCGCGCAACTGTCCGTTTGAGTATGCGGCGGAGGACCTGCCGCATCTGCTGCCGTTCATCGAACGCGGTTGTGCGGATCCCGATGATCTAGTCCGCAACTGGGCGCAGGAGTTTCTGCGCGCGAGCGGCCTTACCGCTACGCGTGCCGTGCTCGAAGGCTTGGCGCGCAGCATTCACAAGTTGTTCGCCTACAAGGCACGCCACGAAAGAGACGTGCAGGATCCGTTTACCACTCTCAAAATTGGCAGCGGCAGCTGTCGCGCACGGCGTGGGACACATACCAGGCGCGGCGCGGTGTGTGCCGCGATTTCGCACATCTTGCGGTGGCCCTGTGCCGCTGCATGAATATTCCGGCGCGCTATTGCACCGGGCATTTGGGCGACATGGGCACGTGAGAATCGCCACGTGTCTTGACACCTTCAAGTTTGATCGGCATTGCGGCCGGCCGACAACAAATGAACTTGCCGACAAACATTTTTAATGGAGCCGCGAGGGCTGCAGCGCACCGCTGCCCTCCGAAGATCAGGCTGACCGCGCCGAACTGCAGCGGGCCGTGAGGATAGGCTACGGCGCCTGCCAAGTCACCGCATTATGCAGTTCAACGAATGATTTTAACCCGGTGGCGCGACATAACGGCGCCGCTCCGCTACCCCGCGGACCGCCGTCGAGAAACTCAAGACTACCGGGTCTTGTATTCATGGCTGCGAGTGCTGCAGTCAGATCGCTCGTGTCTTTATGCGATTCTCTAACCGAGCTCAATTGGGAAGCTTGCGTACGCAAACAAGGTACCCGCGATCTGCCGATCGCGGGTACCTTGAAAGTTACGAACGCTTAGGCGGTAAGGTCGAGCGTACCGCCGACTGAACTCATCGTCACCGGCGCGCGGTAGTTGCTCGCGCTTCCGCCCAGGGTCGAATTGCCGGTCGCGCTCGGTACGATGGGGTTGCCGTCAAGTCCGTCGCCACCGACGCGGTCGCCATGCGCGGTGCGCATGTCGTGCCTCAAATGCGCAAATGCGCTTTTAGCAGCGCCGAGCTTACCCGTGCCCAATGCCGCGCCCAGCGCCACGGTGTCGGACTGGAGCTGCTTCACGTCGGCAATGCGCTGTGGGCTTGCCGTGCCGCCCGCGCCGTTCGCGGCCACGGTGGGTCGCGGATCGCTCTGCAGCTGCGCGAATGCCGCCTGTGCGCCGCTCAGGTTATTGGAGCTCAATGCCTGCGACAGGGCGCGGAAGTCTGTGCTGCGCTGCTGGAGCGCGCTCTTCAGGGACGTACTTGTGACATGCGCCGAGCTGGCGGATGAAAGACTGCTGATTGACATATCGAACTCCACTTCAGAAATAAGTAGCGCAAAGGACACCGCGCTCAATGTTTGCACGGCTCATGCCATCACACGCTGTATCGCCACATATTGTCATTCACTGAAACCGGGTTCGGAATTGTGTGAACGGCGTCCTCTTTTGCTCGTGCAGATGTCAAAGGAGCGCGCCACAACGCGGCGCGGCGCCTCACGGCGCCAGGATGCAGCGGCATGGTTATTCCGCTACGGCGGCAATACGCTGCCGCCTGCGCTCGAATGCGAGTGAGAAAATCGGCATCGGCGTTCGCCAACTGGCGCGTAACCGCGAGCAAGCCTTTAATGTGTCCTGAGGCACGTCCGACTTGAGCCGCGAGCTGCCGCAGCCACGCGACGGTTTCAAGGCCGCCGCATCTCGCCGGAACAATTGCGAGTTATCCGGCTCGAAGAGGTGCCAGGCGCTGAAAAAGGACGGGTAGCGCGCCTTCGGGCTGCATACAAGCGTCGACTCCGGCACGGCGGCGTATCGGGGCCCTTAGTCTTGCCAATGACGAGCGCGTACGGGCCAGGAAATCAGATCTTGTTACAGATTCGCAGCTCGGCATTTTTTATCATTGCTTTAATTGGTGCGGCAGGCGGCGCGGCCGACGTCGCCACTGCGGCCGTGCCACTTGAGGTCTACGGCCGTTTGCCCTTGATCGAGGATGTTGCGCTCTCACCGGACGGTTCGCGGATCGCGTACGTACGCACCACACAGAACACGCGCGTTATTGCGGTGGTATCCCTTCTTGATAAGAAGCTGATCACCGCACTAAATGTCGGCGACCAGAAACTGCGCACCGTCGAGTGGGCGGACGATCGCAGACTGATGGTCGAGACATCGTCAACGGCTCCGCAGTGGGGAGTCAGCGGCGTCGAGAGCGAATGGCATCTTCTGCAGGTCGTCGATGTAGTGAGCCATAAGTCCATGCTTGTGCCCAATCCCGGCGCACGGCTGCGCGGCGATTTCAGGAGCATGAACGTCGTTACCGGGCGGGCCATGGTTCGGCATCTCGACGGCCACACGGTACTGTTTGTCCCGGGACTATTTCTGGACCGGCGGCCGCTGCCGGCGCTGTTCCGCGTCGATCTCGATAGCGGCAACCAGAAAATAGTCAGCCGTGGATCAGCTGCAACCAAGAGTTGGCTCGTGGATGACGGCGGGAATGTCGTCGCCGAGCAAGACTATGACGAGAAGCAGCAGCGCTGGGCCTTGAAGATTCTGCGCGACGGACGTCTACAGGAAGCAGTGTCAGGTTACGAGGCCATCGATTTTCCGCGCATCCTGGGTTTTGGGCCAAGTGCGGATACGCTTCTCGTGCAGACGGTGGAGGGGGAGGAGAGTGTGTGGCGGCTCCTGTCCCTGAAGGATGGCGCACTGGGTGCGCCCATGGCTGAGCATAAGGTGCTCGACGCTCCGATCGAGGACCACCGCACGCACCGCGTCATCGGCGGCCTGCATGTCGGCAGCGACGCGCGCTACGTGTTCTTCGATCCGCATGTACAGCAGCAGTGGGACGCCGTCATGCACACATTCGAGGGCGAACCTTTGCATCTCGTATCGTGGTCGGACGATTTTCAGAAGTTTGTCGTCCAAATTGAGAGTCCCGAGCACGGTTTTTTGTATGAGCTCGCCGATCTCAAAGCAGGCCGCGTAGTCTCGGTCGGCGAAGTCTATGAGGGCGGCATAAAGCCGCTGGAGGTGCGTCCTATCAGTTACGCCGCCTCCGATGGGCTGCAGATATCCGCCTTTCTGACCTTACCGAGCGGGCGGGCTGAAAAGGCTCTGCCGCTCATCGTGCTGGTGCATGGCGGTCCGGCAAGGCACGACACCGGCGCGTTTGGCTGGTGGCCGCAAGCTCTGGCCGATCAAGGTTACGCCGTACTGCAGGCCAACTATCGCGGCTCGGATCTGAGTCAACGCTTTCTTGCGGCGGGTTTTGGACAGTGGGGCCGCAAGATGCAGACCGACCTTTCGGATGGTGTGCGCTATCTTGCGAACGAGGGAATCATCAATCCTGCGCGCGTCTGCATCGTCGGCGCAAGTTACGGCGGCTACGCGGCGCTCGCGGGTGCGACGCTGGATCCTGGCGTATATCGATGCGTCGTGTCCGTGGCAGGCATTGCAGATTTGCAGCGCTTCGAGCAGTGGGTCAACTATAAGGGCATCTACGGAAACGATTTCGAGGAGCGCTACTGGGCTCGCTTCATGGGAGTGAGCGGCGCATCGGATCCGCTGCTTGATTCCATCTCGCCCATCAAACACGTTGATGTCGTGAACGTGCCGATTCTGCTGATTCACGGCCGTGACGATACGGTAGTCCCATTCGAGCAGAGCACGCTGATGCGCGATGCGTTGCAGCGCGCCAAGAAGGACGTCGAGTTCGTCGCGCTGCAGCACGAGGATCACTGGCTTTCCCACAGCGAGACACGCCTGCAGATGCTGCAGGCGTCGGTTGCTTTTCTGCGCGCCCATAATCCCCCGGATCCACCGTAATGCGAAGCGGGCCGACGGCTAAGCAAGTTCGGGGGACACTTCTCGCTGCCATGACCGTTCGGTGACACTAAAGAGCCCGCGGATGTGTTCTCCTGCCCGTCATGGACCATATCGGCGTCGTCGGGCTGTCATATCGCCACGCAAGCGTCGAGAACCTCGCGCGCTTCGCCATCCCGAAGGCTGAAATCGAAGCACGGCTGCCGGAACTGCGCGCGGCGTTGCACGGCGCCGAGGTCGTATTCCTTGCGACCTGCAATCGCGTCGAGGTGATCTTTGCGACCCGTGATGACTCGGCGGCAGGGGACCTGCGCGGCGCGGTGTTCCGGACGCTGC
>DATCBZ010000402.1:0-2942 GCA_036511555.1 Steroidobacteraceae bacterium | reverse complement strand
CAACGGGTCCGGTACGTCGAGGCCGCGATAGTCGGTAAGACCCGTGATGACGAGACTCACTCCCACATACAGCACGGTGCAAATGAACAGCGACGCGAACAAGCTCCACGGCACAGTGCGCTGCGGATTTTTGGCTTCTTCCGCAAGCGTTGAGACGCCGTCGAAGCCGATATAGGCAAAGAACAACGTGGCGGCGCCGCGCGCGACGCCGGACCAGCCGAAGTGACCGAATTGTCCGGAGTTTGCCGGCACGAACGGATGCCAGTTTTGAATGTGCACGTAGCTTGCACCGGCGACGATGAGGGCAACGAGCGCGGCAACTTTGGCGATCACGATGGTCGTGTTGATGTTCGCGGAGGCCTTGGTCCCATACAACAGCAGTGCCATGCAGCCGAGCGTTACGAGCACGGCCGGTAAATCGACGTAGCCGCCGGTCCTCACCAGATGGTCGTGCATATCGACGGTGAACGGTGAGCTTGCTATCGCAACGGGCACGACGACGCCAAGATCCTTCAGCGCAGCCGTCACGTAGCCCGACCAGCTGATTGCAACCACTGAAGCCGAGAACAGCCACTCGAGCATCAGGCTCCAGCCGATGAGCCAGGCCACAAGCTCGCCCAAAGTTGCGTAGGCGTAGGAGTAGGCGCTGCCGGCGATCGGCACCATCGCGGCAAACTCGGCGTAGCACAGACCTGCGAAGAAACATGCAACACTCGCCACCACGAATGCGAGCGATACGGCAGGCCCCGCCGTGTGGGCCGCGACGTCGCCGGTGAGCGAGAAAATGCCGGCACCGATCGTGCAGCCGACTCCAAACGCGGTGAGTCCCACTACGCCGAGCGTGCGTTTCAGTTGGTGCGCACCTTTGCCTTCGGCTTCGTTGCAGAGAATTTCTACCGTCTTACGCGACCAGATTCCCACTGTTGTTCCTCTTAGGAGAACTTGTGACGCCGCTGCAGCGCGCGGCTTGAGTTTCTCAGAAGCGGTAGCCGACGCCAACGAGCACAATATCACTGTCGCTGTCATCGCGCGTCGCCACGCGGTTCCAGATCGCTCGTGCCACCCATCGTGAGCCGATGCCATACGCCCGTGTCACGCCGAAGATCCCGGCGATCGGATTCGGCGAAGTGTTCGCAACGCTGCCGTTCGATCTTTCGCTGGTGATAAAGACGCCGACGCCGGCACCGGCGGAAAAGGAATTGGTGAGCGGAGTTTCCGCCCAAACCTGGACGGCGGTACCCCAATGCCAGTCAAGCGGCACGTCGTGCGCGACGCTATACGTCAATGAGGCGGCGAAGTGCGGACTGATTTTCGCGCGCAGTCCGAGCGCCTGCGCGGAGCTGTCTTAGGAATGAAAACTGTTCAAGACCGCACGACCCGCCATGCCGTCAAATTACCAGCGTGGCAGGGCGGAGCCGAACCCTGAATTCGACCAGTGAAAATGGGTGTCGGCGTCGTCACCGAAGCGGTAACCGACACCGACCGCGAACGCGGTCGAGCGCATGCGGCCAGCGCCTTCGATATCATTTACGCGCAGCATTGCGAACCAGCCGTGTTTGAAATACCAATCCATCGCGGCGCTGGCAAGGACGCCGCAACCGTGCGCATTCTCGTAGGCGAGCTCCGGCCCGGCAGCAGTCTCAATGTCTTGAGCGTCAGTGGTGTCGTAGTAGTGATAGGGACCGATGCCGCCTTCAAAGACGAGGCCGGAACCGTGCTGCATGCTGCGCCATCACACTTGGACCGCTTGGCCATCACGATGATGATTGACCAGGTGGCCTTCGTTGAGCCAGGTGAAGCTTGCGGAGAGATGCTCGCTGAACGGCTGGCGGTACTCGATTCCCCAGGTGTAGCTGCCGCCGGTATGGGATGAAGTTTCATCTTCGGCACTCAGATCGAGTTCACCGGCAGCGCGGGCAGGCGCTACGCCCAATAAATACAGGATCGACAGCGCGCCAAAAAGCACTGCCAGTCGGTTCCGGCGAATAGGCATTATTCCGACATAATTCCCCTGCCGCGCCGGAATCGAATTTGCGTGTTCGGGCTGCTGCGGTGCGATTGTTACTGCATCGCGAACAGGAGTTCAAGACAGGACGCGCTCGCGGCGCGCATGAACGGCACCGCCATGAGGATTCTTAGAACATCTTCAGAGCGAAGACGGGGCGCGTGCGCCCCGTCGTGTTTGACATATCGGTCGGAGTGCCCGCTTACCGCAGCAAATCCTTACGTCGCTCCGCGAATCGGAACTATTGATCTAGGCTGTCGCCTGCAGTCTTTGAATTAATTGCGCCTGTCATCGCGCCCCTCAGGACCCTTGGGCTCGGCTTTCGGCGCAGGAGCGGCATGCTGCTGCGCCGGCGGATGCGGGGGTGCTGCCGGCCGCGGTGGCGGCGGTGCCGGGTGCGCGATCATCGCGTGATCTTCGGGCCGCGGGGCAGCGTGATTGGTCACCGCCGGGTGCGGCGGCGGAGCTGCATGTGCCGGCGGCGCGTGATTCACGGGCGCTGCGTGAGTCGCTGCTGGCTCATGAGCCTCGCTGTGCTGCGCCGGCATTGGCGAGTGCGTCGTCGCGTGGCTCGCGCTGATCACGCCTTTGCCCGCAAACACACCCGGCTTTGACGTGGCGGCAATGGCCGGCGCACCATGATTGACGGATGCAAGCAGCGCTCGATTGCTGCTGGCCGTACGCACGTGCTCAGTCTGCATCGGAGTCGGGGCCACATGCCGGTCATGGACTGCCGCTAACTCGGTCTGAGTTGGCTGCGCGCGCACGCCACCATTGCCGCCGTTGAAGCTGACCCGCGTATTATTGTTGACGATCACCGTCTTGTTATAGACGTTGCTCACATGCACATTGGTCATGTTCATAACCGAGCGGTTGTAGTACATGTGGCCGCCTTGCCAGTAGCCGCCTTCAAATCCGTTGCCGCCATAGCCATATC
>DATCBZ010000401.1:0-3663 GCA_036511555.1 Steroidobacteraceae bacterium | reverse complement strand
GCATCAGTGCACTGTACCGGGCATCGCCGAGCAGCGAGTCAAAGTCGTGCTTGATATCGGTTAGGTTGCTTTCGTGCTGCACGAAAGCTCTCTCCAGCCATTCAAACGCCTTATCCTTCTCGCCGCGCCAGGCATAAACCGCAGCGACGCAGTAGGCGCAATTGTGCCCGGACTTTGCGATCAGCCTATCAAGGGCCCGATGGGATTCCTTGGCATGGCCCAGGGAATACTCGGCCATCGCAGTGAGCTGCAGGCGACCATCCTCGTAGGTCCCTCGGCGCGCTGTAGCCAGCGCCTGCGTGGCCTTGCCCTCGAGCAACTGTAAGGTACCGAGGTCGCCCAGACCGAAGTTCGACTCCGGTTGAATCTCCAACGCTCTGCGAATCGCCTCATCGGCCGCGGTAAACTGCCGGGCCCCTATGAGCAGCATTCCTAGCTCCGACCACGTCAGACTGGATAGCGGATCCAGCTCGATTGCCTTCCTGGTCATGGCGATCGCCTCAGGCAATCGACCGAGGGTTCCCAACAACTGGCCGTATCGACGAAGGGCCATGCTGTTCCCAGGATCGATGGCAAGCGCCTTCTCGAAATCCTCCTGCGCACCGACCCAATTCCACGCGGCTTGCGTACGTATGTGACCGCGCGAGGCGTAGCCGTCCGCCTGATCCGGCGCCAACGCCACGGCTTTGTCCGCCGCTTCCAAGGCGCGCCGAGCACCGGCCGCATCGCCGACGAAATCCGCTGCGAAATATTCCGACATGGCGAGCTCAGCGTAGGCCGCGGCGTAGCCCGGATCGAGTTCGATGGCCTTGCGATAGGATGCGACCGCGTGCTGAATACCATCCAGATCGAAACGATCGAAGAATTGACGCCCGAGCAGATACTCGTTGTAGGCCGCGGTATTGGAGGTGCGGTGTGAGCTTAAGGCTTGCTGCCCCGGCGCGAGCTTGAGTTTCAATGCCGCGACCACGGCATCGGCGATCTCATCCTGGATCTTGAAGACGTCTTTGAGTTCGCGGTCGTACGTCTCGGACCAGATCTGCACGCCCGTGTCGGCGCGCACGAGCTCGGCGGAGACACGCAACCGATCGCCGGATTTTCGGACGCTGCCCTCCACAATGTTCGCAACGTTCAGTTTCTTTGCAATGGTCGGAATGTCATCCGACTTGCCTTTGAATGAAAATGAAGAGGTGCGCGCAATCACCTGCAGATCCGGTACCTTCGTCAAGAGATCGAGAATCTCCTCTGCAAGACCGTCTGAGAAATACTCCTGGTCCCTCTTCGGGCTGACATCGAGAAACGGCATTACGGCGATCGAGTGTGCGGGAGGAGCGAAAACAGCGACCGAGGCCGCAGAGCTCGGCACGGCCGGGAGCGCGGGCGCGTTGGCGCTGACCGTTACCCGGGCGATGCTGTCGCGGTGTAGTGCATAACCCACGGTGGCGACAATCGCGGCGAGGGCCGTGGCGATGACCCCGACCAGCGCTCGATTGCGCCGCAGGAACTTGCCTAGACGATAAGAGAGGCGTGCCCGTTGCGCCCGGATGGGTCTGCCGTCCAGGTAGCCTTGCAGATCCTCCGCCATCGCGGCGGCACTTGGATAGCGCTGCGCGGGATCCTTCTCCAGTGCCTTGAGCACGATGGCGTCCAGGTCCCCGCGCACTTGCCGCACCAACGCCTGGGTCGTCTGCTGGAGCTGCAGGCTCGGCCTCTTGACCTCCAGGGTGGCGATGGCTTGATCGAGCGCCCCGATCGAGGCCGCATTCTTGAGTCGATACGGCCGCGTGCCCGTGAGCAGCTCGTAGAGCAACACCCCCAGCGAGTAGAGGTCGCTGCGCGCATCCACTGGATCGCCGCGCAACAGCTCGGGACTGGCATAGTCGGGGGTCAGCGCCCGGCCGTAGACACTGGTCATTGCCAACTGATCCGTCCCTTCAGCCTCGAGCAACCGGGCGACACCAAAATCCAGCAACCGCACCTGCCCGGACTCGCTCACCAGGATGTTCGAGGGTTTGAGGTCGCGGTGGATGATCTGTCTGTCATGCGCGTAGTGCACGGCCTCGAGCACCTGCAGGAAAAGTCCCAGCCGCTCGGCAATCCCGAGTCGGTGTGAGTCGCACCAAGCCGTCAGCGGCTCGCCCCGCACATACTCCATCGACAGGTAGGGCAGCCCTTGCGGATCCACGCCCGCATCGTAGAGGCGCGCGATATGGGGATGCTCAAGACTGGCCAGGATGTCGCGCTCGCGCGCAAAGCGCGCCTCCAGACCCGCCTGCGCGCGAGTGAGCATCGGCAGCTTGAGCGCCACCTCGCGTTTGAAGGCACCATCGGCGCGCCGGGCCAGCCACACCTCCGCCATGCCGCCGGCACCCAGGAGTCGAATCAGCTCGTACGGGCCCACCCGTGCACCGGGTGGTAGGCCGCTTGCGGCCGGCGTGTTCGCCTCATCCGCAGCGCCGAGCTTCGGCAGGGTCACTAGACCGCGCAGATCCGCGGCCTGAGCCGCGTCGGGCAACAGCGCTTGGCTTAGCGCTGGGGCCAGATCGCGATACTCGGGGGCAAGACTCTCCAGCCAGGCGCGGCGGGCAGCGGTATCCAGCGCCAGCGCCTCATCCAGCAGCTGGCTCATCAGCGCCATCTGAGGAATTGATAGTGCCACGGTGTGTGAAATCCCCGCGCGCCCAGCGCCTTTAGCGCAACGCGGCCGCAAGAATCAGCCGCGCCTTCTCCCAATTGCGTTGTACCGTGCGTTCGGTAACGCCCAGCGTCTCGGCGATTTCCTGCTCGCTGTAGCCCCCAAAGTAGCGCATCTGCGCGACTTGCGCCAAACGAGGATCGGCTTTCTCCAACGCCTCGAGCGCCTCGTGGACGGCAAGAACCGTTGCCTCCCCGTCAGCGACCTGAGTCCCAAGACTGGTTGATAACGTGAGCGGCTGTCGATCGCCGCCGCGCTTCTGCGCGATGCGCTCGCGCACGCTGTTGATAATCACAGAACGCATGACCTGGGAGGCGTAGGCGAAGAACGCGCGGCGATCCTCGGCACGGAGCTCCCCGGCGCGCACAAACCGCAGATACGACTCGTGCACCAGGCAGGTCGTATCCAGAACCGTATTGCGACCGCCGTCGCGCAGCCGCGCGTGCGCCAGCCGGTGCAGTTCGCTGTAAGCGGCCGCAAACAAGGTATCGCGCGCCTGTGTATCGCCCGCCTGTATGCGGCCCAGCAGCTCGGTGAGTTGGGTCATCGCAGGGCCAACTTAACGTGTCCCGCTGCCCTGTGCCACGCAATCCGCGAATTGGATGTCGGGTTTGGCGCCTGGACGGTGTCTGTATGGGTGAGGCGACAAATTGGACCCGCAGAGCGCCTCACGACGGCTTTATCAACCCTAGTTAAGGAGACGACCATGAACACCAGCACTTCTACTTTGCTTCACACCCTTGTTGCCAGCGCGATCCTCAGCGCTCTGGCCTCCAGCTTCGCTCTGGCCTCGAGCTTCGCCACCGTCACGACACTCCCGCAAGTCATTGTGAAATTCGCGGATCTCGATATTTCGACCCCTCAGGGCGCCACTGCACTGTACGGACGCATCCGCAGCGCAGCCGTCAAAGTGTGCTGGCCCAGCAGGGACAACGCATCGGACCAGGTGAACACAGCGTGCCTGCAAA
>DATCBZ010000400.1:0-2543 GCA_036511555.1 Steroidobacteraceae bacterium | reverse complement strand
ATGGCGCCGAGCCCGGCCCCCGGAATCCACACGCCACCCGGGATTGCCGGGTGCGGCACGGGCAGCCAGATCGTGCCCGCCGAAAGCTCGGCGGGCCGCCGCGGCGCATCCGAAACATCGACGACCAGCACCGCATCGGCCTTCAACTTTGCAGCCAGCGCGTGCGTATGGATTACCTTGCCGCCCTGGATAGTCGCTGCGACCGGGCCCTTTGCCGGACCCATCCAATAGCCGGGGGGCTCTGGCACTGCAGGTGCGGCGAGCAGCAACAGCGGCAGGCACCAAGCAAGTACCGCGCCGCATGCCGCAAGCGCAGTATTTCCGCGGCGCTCGATGATCAGCTCCCGTTAGCCTGCGGGGACGTCAAAGCTGTGATTGAAAGCGACGTCTTTGCTGTCGCGCACGACGAGCTGCATCGTGCCCTTCCTGTCGGGCACGAAGCCGAAAGTAATGACCGGATCGGTGCTGAGGGAGATGTCCGAATCCAGATGAAACACCGAAGCGCCGTCGTAACTGGCATCGATGCTGCGAATGAAGCGCGCCGGAGTGAAACCGCGCGTGACCTGATCCATCTGCATGCCGTTGAAATTCGGATGGCGAATCATGAGTTGCGCCTGCAGCGGCTTGCCCGGTGAGAAGTTCCCGAGGATATGCAGCTTCATGAGCCCGATATCCTTCATCGCAGCCGCATCATCCGCACCCACCGGCGCGGAGCAGCCGCCGGATGTTTTGATGAATTGGCGCGCGACAAACAGCTTGCCGTCGGTGGTCTCAGCGACGGCGTGCATATAGGTGTACATGTTGACCCGGACGCGCAGCTTCAGCGTGCGCGGATCGGCGCGCGGGCCAAAACTGAAGTGACCTGCCAGCGGCGCAGGGTTGTTGTCAATCACGAGATACACGCTTTTGATTGGCTGCGCGCCTTTCATGGTCAATGTGACCGGCACCAGTGCCGCATCGAGCGCGTGCTCGGGCGCTTCGATCTGGATTACGTCGCCGCCCTCGCTGAGAGCACGCGCGCCGAAAATTTCCTGGTGCAGCGCCTGCCAGCGCGCCGCGCGTTCGGCCTCGTCTTGCGCGGCATGCGCCTTCATGACCGCATCCGCATCATCTGCCCAAGCCTGCGGCACTTGCGCGACGGTTGCGATCGCGCCAAACACGAGCGTCGCGAGCAGCGACCTAGTCACTCCCATTCGAGCTCCTTGAACGCCTGGATGACGTTATGGCCATTGTAGTCGTCGAATAGTGTCCAGCGGCCGTGCTCCGAGCGCGCGACCGTCTTCACCGCCGCATCAATCTCCACTGCCTGTGCCACGGCTTGCCGAGTCTCACGCAACAGGATCAAAAGGTAGCGCTCCAAGGCTGCGCTGCCGTGCGGCCATTCTACGCTCACCGGTCCGTGTCCGGGCACCGCGCGGCGCACCGTAATCCGCTTGAGTGCGGCGAGCTCTTTCAGCCAGCCCTTCAAGCTGCCATCGAGCGAGGGCACCCGCTGCACGAACAGCAGATCCGAGGCAATGAGGGTGCGCGACTGACGGTCGAGGACGGTGAGATCGCTGTCGGTATGGGCCACTCCGTGCGCCGTAAGCTCGAGCACTCTGCCGCCGAGGTCGATCTCGTCGTGCGCGCTTACGAGCCGTGTGGGCATGACGACGGGGCCCACGGTGTCCTTGCCCAAGACATCTTCGCTGCGCTTGCGGTAATACTCCCAGCGCAGAGACAGTGCGCGCGGCAGTCCGGCGTGACCCACGTAGACGGGCTGATCGGCGCTAAATGCGCCGGCACCGAACACATGGTCGGGGTGCACGTGCGACATCAGCACATAGCGAATGGGCAGCGGCGTGACTTCTTTGATGCGCGCCCGCAGGCGCCTGCCATCACTCAGGCTGCCGCCGGAGTCCGTGACGGCAACCGCATCACGTCCGACGATGAAGCCGATGTTGGCAATCGCGTCGTCGTTCGCAAGCGTTACATCTTCATCAACACCGCGGCGGATGTGAATCCCGCGAGCCACCTCCACCGTCGCCAAGGGACGCGGCGTCGTTTGGGCGACGAGTCCCCATACTGGCAGCGAGCAGGCGGCGGCAGCGCCTGCGAGGACTTGGCGACGCGATAACGCCAGGCGCTTGGGGGGCTTGCCTCCCATCACAGAACGGTGCGCAGGCGTGCGCGATTGAGGCTCGCAGCCTGCATGCCGGGTCTACTTGGCACTGCCAAACCGTTCGCGGCCAGCGCATGCGCAGCGCCGCATGCACCTGGGTGCGAGCGGCGCGCGCGCAACAGGCGCTTAGTTTTTAAGCTCGTGAGCTTCGGACTTTGCATCCTGGCGTGTGACGTTGGCCGCAGCTTTGGCAGTGTCCAGATCCGCCTGTGCGTGGTTCTTGCAGTTACTCTGATCGCCGTGGGGTAAGGCACGGCACTTGGCGACCGCTACATCGTAGTCGCTCTTCGCCTGGGCGAGCGATACTTTGACTTCCGCATTCGCGGTCTTCTGCACGGCGTTGGCCTGCGCGTTGTCGACCTGCTCGACCGCCTTGTCTTCT
>DATCBZ010000399.1:0-5757 GCA_036511555.1 Steroidobacteraceae bacterium | reverse complement strand
ACCGGCAGGAAAGTTTTGCCGCGCGGGTGTCCGAACTCACGGCAGGCCGTGGCGTCGATGCCGTATTCGATTCGGTCGGAAAGGATACCTTTGCAGGGTCGCTACAGTGCCTGGGGTTGCGCGCGCATTTGATCAACTTCGGGCAATCCTCCGGTGCGGTAGAACCGTTTGCGGTCAGCCGCCTGGCAGAGAAATCCAACACGCTCTCGCGACCGCTCCTTTTCCATTACATCGAAGCGCGCGCGGAGCGCAACGAAATGGCGGAGCAGGTATTTGCGGCGCTTCGCTCTGGGACAATCGAGGCCGATATTGGGCCGCAGTTTGCCTTGCGCGACGCTGCCGAAGCCCATCGCGGACTTGAACTGCGAACCGCTACTGGCTCGACGATTCTAATTCCATAGCCGCGAACACAGCATTGCTTTCTGCGCCGCCTCTGTCGGCGCGCCACAACGGCTTCAATCGCGAAGTGCGCCGCGATCCTCCACCATCTGGTTGATCCAGATGAGACAGGTTACGAGCGCGACCGCATGCAGGAGGAATCCGAGGGCAAGAACGTCGCTCAATTTAGGCAGAATCCGTACCGCAATCAGTAACGCCAATGCCGCAGAGAAAGCAAACCAGCTCTGCGGCAGACTTGCGCGACGCGTCAACCGCACCTTCGGTACAAAAGCTGCCGTGCGGGCTGCGGCGCGCCATGCCGCATCGGCTGTCGCAAGTGCAGAAAATTCCGAGCCCAAGAGGGCATTCATCGACAGCGCGATCTCGATCTCGTGCTTTCGGCCTGGCGCGAGTTCGTTGTCGAGGTAAGCCGAAAGTTCAAAAGGATCGATGGCAGTCATATGAGGTCCTTGCCGATCTGCAGCGCAAGCGCGCGCCTTGCCAAATGCAGGCGCGACATGACGGTTCCTTGCGGTATTGCGAGCGCCTCTGCGAGCTCCGCGTAGCTCAAATCCGCAAAGTAGCGCAACTTGAGCACTGCGCAGTGGTCAAGCGAGAGACGTTCCATTGCGATACTGAGGTGTTGCCACGGCTCCTCGTGCGATGAGCTCGCGCGGCTGGGTTGGTCATATTTAAGTAGATTCCGCTGCTGCGACTCTGTACTGCGCAAAATATCGATGCAGCAATTGCGCAGCACGGCAAACCACCACCCCTTGAAACACCGCGCCGAGTCGAAGCTGCCGATTCGTTCCATGCCCTTCAGCGCCGCTTGCTGAACCGCATCTTCGGCGTCGTGTCGGTGTCGCAGTATGGAGCGTGCATAAGCGCCGGCCTGCGCAAGCAGCGGTTCGAGCAGCGCTGTGTACTGCTGCTGCTTATGTTTGAGCTTACTCACTACAAGCGAGCAACCCGACGCCTGGACGCCACAGCCTTGAATCCATCGCGGCGTGGTCAGCCGAGCTTCTGCAGCAGCTGTGCGAGCTGCGGCAACTTATCGCGAAAAATGACAAGCACCGCTGCGGACATCGCCAGGTGCGCGGCGGCGAGCGCAAGGGCGGCGCGGCTGCGACGCAAGAGCTGCGAGCCGCGCGCCGCGCCGCGCAACGCAGTGACGGCCAGAACCGCGGCTAGAATGGATTTTTCAACTCCCAGCAGGTTGATGTACGCGACGCAGCCGATTGCCAAGGCGCCGGTGGCAAGTCCGATCCGACGTCCTTGTTGGTATGCGGCCTGCACAGGATCCGCCGCGGGCGAGAATGATGGGTCGGACATGGACGTCTCCTACAGTGGCTGTTATAGCCACGTGGCCTATATACGGTTCGTGCTCGCGATTTATTCACCCGCTGAGCAAACTCATTCAACTTCATGGCGGCGCAGCAGGTAGCCGCGGCTGCGCCGTGCGCGCAGCCGCCACATCCGCCACGGTGGCCGGTGTGTAAGATGTGTGGAGGCGTAGCGGCGAGGCAAGATTCTTATGGCGACCACGGCCCGTATTGTGTCCTTTAAGGCATCGGTCGAGCCGCAACATTCCGTTCCGGATCCGGAACGTAAGCTCTCCGGGGAGCCGCAGCTTACGGTCTGGAACCATTACGCCGACGCGACGGCGCAATTCTTCGCAGGGGTCTGGGCAGCAACTCCCGGGCGCTGGATCGTGCGCTACACCGAGCACGAGTTCTGTCATCTGCTTTCCGGACGGGTCGTGATCACCAGCGACGCCGGCGAGCGCCTGGAGTTCGTGGCGGGCGACAGTTTCGTCGTCCCGGCCGGCTTTACCGGCAGCTGGGAGGTGGTGACGGAGTGCCGAAAACTGTACGCAATATTTGAGCCGCGCTAGAACGAGTCAGGCTGCCGCGGGGCGCGAATCGCGCCGCGCGTACGCAGAGTCAATGTGTCGGGGACGACTGCTCGTGTTCGAGAGTTCTTTCCCGCCAGCGGACCTGGCATAACTGCGCCGCCGCGCGCGGCTCGCAGGTCGTGACATCAATGCAGATGTCGTTCGTTTTCATTGGGTGATAACGGGTCGCATCCGAGTTCCCGAACAGTGCCACCGTTGGCACCTCGGTGGCGCTTGCCAGGTGCATGGGGCCGGTATCGGGGCTGATGAACATGCGCGTCGCCGCGATCGCCGCGACCATGCTCCGCGGCGAGCGTGCATGCAGAACCGGATAACGGATGTCGATTGGCTTACTTCCAGCCAGCGGCAGAAACTCCACGGGCACCGCCTCGGGTTCCAATTCGAGGAATGCCTGCCAAAAGCCAAGCCACCAGTCCCGTGCCACTACCTTGGAGCCGGCGGCATGGGAAAAGAAACCAAACGTTGCGGCACTCGCCGTGGGGTAATCCGCGGCGCGCACCGCGTGCGAGACCTGTTCGCGGCCGGCGACGAGTTCCCGATCCGCAAGCGGCAACCATAGGCGCGTGCTTGCAAGACCCCCTGCGATGCCGAGCGCCTGAGCCAGCAGGTAAACGGGCCGTGCCGCATCGTGCATGGGCGTGGCCGGGACCGGCACGCGGTGAGTCAAGGCCGCCCACTGCGAAGTGGTTTCGAACCCGAGCCGATAGCGCGCGCGGCAGAACGTCATCGCCATCCGCCCGCTGGTGGAATCGGCGACTGGATCGATTGCCAAATCGTACTGCTGGGCGCGCAGCCGCAGCACGCTCGGCAGATAGCGCCAGAGGACCTGCGGCAGTTTGTAGGGAAAGGCAATAATGCGGCGCACCGACGGCACATCACTTAGCAGTGCCTCGGCACGGGGATAGGCAAGCGCGAGATCGATGGCGGCACCCGGCAGCCATTCGCGGATCTGCTTAATGAGCGGCGTCAGAAGGAGCGTATTGCCGAGGCGGCCGTTGATGCGGCAAATAAGTACGCTGCGAATCTGCTGCGGATCCAGACGCGCCAATACGGGCTCGTGTTGCAAGCGTCGCCGCAATACTTTGCCGCTGCGGTGCCGCAATTCGCGGCGCACTCCCTTGATCGCGACACGGAATGCCAATTGATTCGTCCGCCGCTGGCGTGCGGCCGCTGGCACAAATATAAAGCGCAGCCAGTCGACGAACGCAACGCGCAATAGCTCGCGCAGCTTTACCGGCGCTGCACGGTTGGTCAATTCTTGTTCTTCTGATAGCGGTTCTGACACGCGATGACTACCTCATCTCTTAGCTAGCGCAGCTCGTGCCGGTGCGCTGTTGATTGCCCCCGCCGTGGCAATCCAAAAGCGCCGGCTCACGAGCGGATACGTTGCTTCGAAAACGCAGCGCGCGCCCAGGCAAAGCGTCCTCATGATGCGTAAACCTTCGCGGAAGCGGTGCTGCGCTCCCACGGCGGGATACCCTGAAAGGCCGCGACCAGCATATCGATCAGAGCACGCACGGCGCGGCTGACGTAGCGTGTCTGCGGGTAGACGGCATGAATGGTGTCGGGCGAGGGAGGTGCATTCGGCAAGACGTTGATCAAGCGTCCGGCGAACAATGCCGGCGCTGCAATGAAGAGCGGCAGCACGGCAAGTCCGAGGCCCGCAATGGCCGCATCGCGCATGCTCTCGCCGTTATTGAGGTGCGTGCGGCCGCGGACGACGACCTGCTGGGGAGGCTCGCCCGCCCTTGCTGCAGCGAATTGCCAATACGGCGCGATGCTCGCGCTGCCATAGCAGATACATTGATGCTGCTCGATCGCGGCGACGTCTTGCGGAATACCTGCATGCCTGGCGTAGTCGGGACTGCAACACAGGACTCGCGCGCTGGGTGCAAGCGGTCGCGCCATCAAAGATGAATCGGCGAGACGGCCGATGCGCACGGCCAGATCGTAGCCTCCGGTTAGAATGTCCAAGTAGCGGTCATTGAGATCCAGCGTGATCTCCAGTTGCGGGTGCTTCGCCATGAACTCGAACAAGGGGGGTCCAACGTAGAGCGTTCCGAACGTCATCGGCGCTGTAATTCTTACGCTTGCGCTCAAGTCTGCGCTGTCATCCGCGACTTCGTCAACCGCCTGCTGCAGGCGCGATGCCACATCTGCCATGCGGGTATAGAAGCGCTGCCCCGCGTCGGTCACGACGACACCACGCGGGGAACGATGCAGAAGTTTGACGCCAAGCGCCTGCTCCAAATGGCTGACGCGTGCGCTCAATACGGACTTCGAGACGTTCGCACGGCTCGCCGCCGCACTGATGCCCCCACTTTCGACGACCTGCAAAAAGGCGCGAATATCACCAAAATCGTGCTCCAAAGGACCCCCTGCTTCACGATGAATTGGCGCGCCGCGGGCTGGAGTAGGTGTTCGCTGCTACCGAACGTAGCGTTCCACGTTCGCAAGCTATCTAGGGCGCTGTCAGCGGCCTAAAGTGACTCCATGAATATCGAGCACAGAGCTATGCACACAACCAGACTTTCGAAAGAGCGCGGTCTCGCCGACTTGGGCTGGCTTAAGAGCCAGCACACGTTTTCGTTCGGCGACTACCATGATCCACGCTTCATGGGCTTTGGTCCACTGCGAGTAATCAATGAGGACCGGGTCGCCCCGGGCGCCGGATTTCCCAAGCATTCGCACCGTGACATGGAGATTCTGTCGTGGGTGCTGGAGGGCACTCTTGAGCACAAGGACAGTCTCGGCACCGGCGCGCTGATCCGCCCCGGCGAGCTGCAGCGGATGAGCGCAGGTAGCGGTGTTACCCACTCGGAGTTTAATGGCTCAAAGACGGAGCCGGTGCACTTCTTGCAGATTTGGTTACTCCCGCAGGTGAGGGGACTTGAACCGGGTTACGAACAGCGCACGTTCTCACAAGCGGAGTTGCAGGACCGTTGGCGCCTGATCGCTGCGCGCGACGGACGCGGTGGCGCGGTGCGCGTGCATCAGGATGCTGATCTGTATGCGGCTCGGGTCAGTGACGGCACCAAACTTGCCCACGTACCGGCGCCCGGCCGGAAGCTGTGGCTGCAGGTGGCGCGCGGGACGATGGATGTTGACGGTGAGTCGCTCGAGGCGGGCGATGCGATGTACTGGGTCAATCCATCCGCGGTCGAGGTGCGCGCACGCGCGCCGGGTGAAATATTATTATTCGATATGGCAGCGTGAGCTGCTCCCGGCAAGCTTAAGGGTAAGTGCATAGGGTCCAGGTCCACCCGCACGCGGCGCCGCCACGGTACAGCCGTGTTGCCGCAGCGCTGCTCGGCATCGGTGTATTTGCGATGAGTGTTGCGCAAGGGCAGGGACTCCTGCGCACACTGCAACGGTTGCCGTCGGAGCTCAGTACGACACGACTCATGTCTATGTGGCATCGCGCGATTTTGATGCGTTTGTAAAGAGTTTCGCGGCGACGTTTG
>DATCBZ010000398.1:0-3438 GCA_036511555.1 Steroidobacteraceae bacterium | reverse complement strand
AGCGCGGCGCGCCTTGAGACGGTACTGGCACCGCCGTGGACGAGCGATTGGATCACACCCGCAGGACGCCTGAAACTTCAGGCCTACGGCATCGCGCCGCCCGCCACAGCAGTGGCAACTCCCAAGCAGCTTTTCCGGGTCGCGCCGATTGCCTGTCCGCGCTGCGCGAGTTCAAAAACCCGCAGGGTCAGCGAATTTGGTTCGACGCCCTGCAAAGCGCATTATCTGTGCACAGCGTGCCTTGAGCCTTTTGACTACTTCAAGTGCATCTAGGCGCCTGCCATGACGGTACCTCAGGAAGGCGCAAACCTTCGCAGGGCTAGTCGCGAGGCAACGTACGTCGCGCTTGCCGCCGGCGGCGCACTCGGTGCGCTGCTGCCGCTCATCGCGAGCAAACTTGAAGCTGAGCCCGCGTGTCACATTCTCGTGTTCTTCGGCAACTACGATGATCGCAGCGATGTGCATGTCGAGGCGCTGCTGGCGCTTAAGGATTTGCACGTTGCGCGACTCGCCATTCACTTCATCATGGAACGCGAGGCGGAGGAGAGCGAGCTTCTGTCCGGCAGACTCGATGCAGCAAAGTTGCGGAAGCTTGCGGCGCAGCTCTTTGAGGCGCGCGCGGTTAAGCAGTACCTCCTCACGGGCCGCGCAGACTTCGTCAGCGATTTGCGCGCAGAGTTGCAGCATCTGGGAGTCGCGCCGGGACAGGTTCTGGTGAGCGGCGCAGCATCACTGCCGTCAGTCACAGGTGGCGGCGAGACGGCGGCGGCACCGTTGGCGGGAGTGACGCAGGTCGACGTCATCATGGATGGACGGCGCAAGAGTTTTTCGATGCAGACGGGCACGGAGAGCATTCTCGACGCCGCCGCACGCGCCGGAATCGATCTGCCGTTTTCCTGCCGTGCTGGCGTGTGCTCCACCTGCAGGACCAAGCTCGTGCGCGGCGAGGTTGAACTTGCGCAAAATTATGCGCTTGAAGACTGGGAGCTCGCGCAAGGATTCATCCTTGCGTGTCAGGCGCACGCCAAGACCGACGCGCTTGAAATTACCTACGATGAGACCTGAAACATGAGCTTTCGCACCATTTTATTCGAGCGCGCTGCCGGCATCGCGCGTCTGACATTGAGCCGGCCGGAGCGTTTGAACAGTTTCAACATCGAGATGCACGCGGAGGTTCGTGCAGCGCTTGCGCTCGTTAAGGAAGACGCAAGCGCTCGCGTGCTCATTCTCACCGGCGCGGGCCGCGGTTTTTGCGCCGGCCAGGATCTCTCCGATCGCACTGTCGCCCCCGACACGGGCAGCGCGGATCTGGGCGCCTCGATCGAGCTCAACTACAAACCGCTGGTGCTCGCTCTGCGCGCTCTGCCGTTGCCGGTGATCGCCGCAGTCAACGGCGTTGCCGCCGGCGCCGGCGCCAATATTGCGCTTGCTTGCGACCTCGTGATCGCGACACATTCGGCAAGCTTTATCCAATCGTTCGCAAAACTCGGACTCGTGCCCGATTCAGGCGGCACCTGGTTCCTGCCACGCCTCGTGGGGCGCGCGCGCGCCATCGGCATGGCGCTTTTAGGCGATAAAATCTCAGCTGCACAAGCGGCAGAGTGGGGACTTATCTGGCGCTGCGCGCCGGATGAGGATTTTGCCGCGGAGGTGCGCGCGCTTGCGGAGCGGCTCGCGGCAGCGCCGACGCTGGGGCTTGCACGCATCAAGGAGGCGATTTACTCATCAAATGAACGCAGCCTGGCTGCACAACTAGACCTCGAGCGCGACTGTCAACGCGAACTGGGCTATTCGAACGATTATGCCGAAGGTGTCGCGGCATTCATCGAGAAGCGCACGCCGCATTTCAGCGGACGTTAGGCGTGAGCAGCGCAAATACCGGGGTCCGAACGGTCGGCATTATCGGCGCGGGCACCATGGGCAGCGGCATTGCGGTGAGCTGCGCGACGGGCGGTCTTGAGGTGGTCTTGATTGACACTCAGGCGGCGGCACTTGAGAGCGGCGTGCGCCGAAGCCATGCCATCATTGAGGGCGCGGTAAAGAAGGGGCGGCTTGCAAGCGCGGCGGGCACTGCGGCGCGGGCGCGCATCGGCACCGCCACCGAGATGGCCACGCTCGCCGCGGTCGATCTTGTGATTGAAGCTGTGTTTGAGAACCTGCAGCTTAAGCAGACGATATTTCGCGCGCTTGACGCGAACTGTGCTCCGGGCACGCTGCTCGCGACGAATACCTCGACGCTGGATATAGACGCCATAGCCGCTGCGACGGCACGTCCCCAGGATGTGGTGGGCATGCACTTCTTCAGCCCCGCCAATGTCATGCCGCTCGTTGAGATCGTGCGCGGCGCCGAGACTTCCTCGGCAAGCATCGCAACCGCGCTCGACGTGACACGTCAGATCGGCAAGATCGGCGTCGTCGTCGGCAACTGCTTCGGCTTCGTCGGCAACCGCATGCTCTATGCGTACGGGCGCGAGAACCAGCTGATGCTCCTTGAGGGCGTCACGGCGCAACGAATCGACGTCGTGCTTGAGACGTTCGGCATGGCGATGGGGCCCAATGCGGTCGGTGATCTTGCCGGTCTTGATGTGGGCTATCGCGTGCGTCGCGAACGCAAGGATTTGCCAGACGATCCGCGTTATTTCCGGGTGGCGGATCTGCTCGTTGAGAATGGCCGCCTCGGCCAGAAAAGTGGCCGCGGTATGTACCGCTATGGGGCCGATAAGCGGGCGCGCGAGGTGGATCCGGAAGTGGATCCCCTCATTCGCGCCGAGGCCGCGCGGCTGGGGGTTGTCGCGCGCGCCACCAGCGACGCGCAGATCCTCGAGCGCTGTCTCTACGCGCTCATCAATGAGGGCGCTGCGATTCTCGGCGCGGGCATTGCCGCATCGGCTGAGGATATCGACACGATCTGGTGCAATGGCTACGGCTTTCCGCGCGCTCGTGGCGGGCCGATGGCCTATGCCGACACCGTCGGCCTTGGCACCGTGTACGATGGCGTTCGGCGGCTTGCCGCCGTGCATGGCCCGCGTTATTGGACGGCCGACTCGCTGCTGGCCGACCTGGGCAGTCGCGGTAGCTCCTTTGCCGCGTGGTCTGCGCAGCGCGCGAGCATCTCTTAAACAGTAGGCAAGGGTTCATGCTGCTTGAAAGTTACCTCCAGGGCAAATGGCTGAGCGGCAGCGGCGAGGGTGTGCCGCTGCGCGACGCGACGAGCGGTGCGGTGGTCGCGACGGCAAGCTCCGCGGGCATCGATTTCCAAGCTGCGCTGGACTACGCGCGCACGATCGGCGCACCGGCGCTGCAGGCGCTGACGTTTCATGAGCGCGCCGCGCTAATTAAGGCTCTCGCGAAGGCATTGGGCGCACACAAGGACGAGCTCTACGCTCTGTCGTACCGCACGGGTGCTACCAGGAGGGATGCGCGAATTGATATCGACGG
>DATCBZ010000397.1:0-3653 GCA_036511555.1 Steroidobacteraceae bacterium | reverse complement strand
TCAACATGCGGATAGGGATAGACGTAGTGGAGCCGCACCCAGATTCCAAGCTCTCCCAAGCCGCGTGCAAGATCAATGAGGCGCGTCTCGTAGACCGTGTCGCGCCAAGTCGCAGGGCGGTAATGGATGTCCGCGCCATAGGCGCTTGTGTCCTGCGAGATCACCAATAATTCCTTTACACCGGCATGCGCGAGCCGTTCGGCCTCGCGCAGCACTTCGTCAATTGGCCGGCTCGCGAGTCGACCACGCATCGATGGGATAATGCAGAAGCTGCAACGGTTATTGCAGCCTTCAGAGATTTTGAGATACGCGTAGTGCCGTGGCGTAAGCCTGATGCCTTGCGGCGGCACGAGATGCAAGAAGGGATCGTGCCTCGGTGGCACGTGCTCGTGCACCGCCGACATCACATCTTCATAGGCATGCGCGCCTGTGACCTTCAGTACGCGCGGGTGGCGGGCGAGAATGCGTTCGGGCCGAGCACCGAGGCAGCCGGTGACAATTACACGGCCGTTCTGCTCGAGCGCCTCGCCGATCGCATCCAACGATTCATCAATGGCCGCGTCGATGAAGCCGCAGGTGTTGACCACCACCACATCGGCATCGTCGTAGGTCGGTGAGATTTCATATCCCTCGGCCCGCAGGCGCGTCAGGATGCGCTCCGAGTCAACGAGTGCCTTAGGACATCCCAGGCTTACAAATCCAACTTTTGGGGCACGTTCCAAAACTTTGCGTTCTCTGTGAGCACGCAGGTTGCGTGCAGCATGGCGAAAAGGGTCGCTATGCTAGCCGCAGTGAGGCCTCAGCGCACGTTTGCTGGCGAACCGTCCGCGGACCTGACAGGCGCAACCGTTTGATCAGGGGGCGCCGCGGTTTGTTCCGAGCGCACCCGGGTGAGTGCAAAGAACAGCGCCAAAGCGACCAGTGGAATAAGTAACCACGGCCAGACCGCCGGCGAGCGTTCGCTTGGCTTGCGCGGTCCTCCAGCATCTGGAGCATCGTCCGCCATTGGACCTAGCGCGAATACAGCGCCACAATCTCCGTTGTCGCGAGTTGATTAGCGTGGACGTTGAAGCTGATGAACGCCGCCGATGCGTCGTTCGGCACATCAAGCTTGGGCACCTTCAAGGCGTACAACCGGAAATGGTAGTGATGCGGCTTGCCAGGGGGCGGACAGGGACCGCCATACGCATAGGAGCCAAAGTCCGTGCGCCCCTGCAGGGCGCCACCGGGCAGCATTTTCTTCTCGGGGGCGCCCGCGCCGGCGGGCAACGAAGTGACACTCGCGGGAATGTTGTAGACCAGCCAGTGCCACCAGCCGCTGCCGGTCGGGGCGTCGGGGTCGTGCACCAAGAGCGCAAAGCTCTGCGTGCCTTTGGGTGCGTTACTCCAGCTCAACGCGGGCGATATGTTTTGGCCCGAGCACCCGAATGAGTTGAATATCTGCGCTGCGCGGATCTTGCGCCCCTGGGCAATGTCGGGGCTTGTAAGCGTAAAGCCGCCCTTTGCGGCGGGCGCCGCGCCCTGCGCCGCCACGGCCGAAGTCATGACCAATGCCCCTGTGATCAATGCTGCTCGCCACATGTCGTCCTTCTCCCGTATCGACCGAACCCGAAGGCTTAGTTTGACGTTGCGGCAGCGATCTCGCAAACCCTTGCACCGTCATGCATAGTCCCTGAAGCTGCGCGCCGCGCAAGCACGAATCCGGCAACAGGGGGACCCTATGGCAAAGATACTGGGTATTGCGGGTAGCCTGCGGCGCGCATCATTTAATGCCTCGCTGCTGCGTGCGGCAGTGGAACTTGCCCCGCAAGGCACCACAATCGAAATCGCCTCGATCCGGGACATTCCGCTTTATAACGCGGACGTCGAGGCCGAGGGTCTGCCGGCGGCGGTGGTCGACCTGAAGGAAAAGGTCGTTGCCGCCGATGCACTGTTGCTTGTGACTCCGGAGTACAACAACTCCATTCCCGGCGTATTCAAGAACGTCATTGACTGGCTATCGCGTCCGCCCGCTGACGTTCCGCGTATTTTCGTCAATCGTCACGTCGCCCTGATTGGCGCCTCGCCGGGAAAATTTGGCACGCTGCAGTCGCAGCGCGCGTGGCTCCCGGTGCTGCGCACGCTCCGTACGCGCACCTGGTTCGGCCCGCCGCTGTACGTTTCCGGCGCAGCGAGCGTATTCGATGCAGAAGGCCGCCTGACCGACGCGGATTTGCGCGCTAAGCTCGCGCAATTCCTGCAGGAATTCGCTCTGGTGATAGGGCGCTAGCTACGCGCAGCGCTTGCGTGTGACCCGTTCGCTCGATGCCGGATATTTCGCGAGCGCTACGGCAGCGCGGATCGGCCGCCGCACGAGCTCACCGCCGCAGTTCGGACATGTGCCCCGCAACGCGTCGAGCGCACAGCTGCTGCAGAACGTACACTCGAACGAGCAGATCATCGCTTCGCTGGAATTGCCCGGCAGGTCGCGGTCGCAGCATTCACAGTTTGGTCGCAGTTGCAGCATGACAAGCAACTCCTCTAGAGTTGAAGCCCCGATGGTACACCTGCCGCTTCGATCCGCACCGCGATCTGCACCCACTGCTACGCACTTCGACCGTGACTACTACCGGCGCTATTATTTCAACGCGCGCACGGCGGTAATCTCGCGCGCTGAGATGCGTGCGCGGGCACGATTCATTGCCGCCTATGCATTGCACATCGGCCTACCCGTCAGGCGCGTCCTCGATGCCGGCTGCGGGACGGGCACGTTGCGCAATACGCTGCTGCGCAGCTTGCCACGCTCAACTTATGTCGGACTTGAGACAAGCGAGTATCTGTGTCAACGCTACGGCTGGGAGCGAGGCCTCATTGAAACGTACCGTGCCGCAGCATTGTTTGATCTCGTCGTGTGCTACGACGTTCTTCAGTACCTCGATGAGAAAAAAGCGCGCGCCGCCATCACTAACTTCGCGCGCCTATGCCGCGGCATCCTGTATTTCACTGTACTGACAAGTGAGGACTGGCAACACAACTGCGATCGTAAGCGCACCGACTCGAATGTTCATCTGCGCACCGGTGACTGGTATCGCGCACGTCTACGCCGTAACTTTCGTGAGATCGGCGCTGGTCTCTGGTTGAATCGCGCAGCGCCGCTTACGATTTGGGAGCTTGAGACCGCCGGGCGGTAGACTCGTTAGCGGCCGGTCGATATCGCTCACCTCCGCAACCGGTCAGCGATTGCGAGCGCTGCAGGAGTTATGGCCGCCGGAGTAATTCTCTGGGAAGGAATAACCCCAAGGGGTGTGCCAATCGCTGCGACCCAGTCAGGTCTGCATCCGACCGAGCGTACATCACAGACAATTACAGGCTCCTGCCGTCGACCTTTTGCACCTTGAAGGAATCCACGTCGACATCATCCAGGCACCGAACATTGATAGCCGCCATTTTTGCGCCGCTCTTCGGGTGCGTTCCGATTGAGTCGCTGGGCGCAAACGCTAGCAACGAACCCAGCCGTCCACATCGCGAGCAGTTGCACGCGATGACCGCGCCAAAGTCCATTTGGACCTCGTAGCGCACCTTGCCGCATTGACAGCCGCCGGAATATGTCTGCGTCATGAGTTGCGATCCCGCGTACCGATACATGAGCTTGCTTGGCGAAGTTTACGCAAATG
>DATCBZ010000396.1:0-2473 GCA_036511555.1 Steroidobacteraceae bacterium | reverse complement strand
ACATCGGGGATCTGGCGCAGGCGGCTGGCCGCTATCAACTGATCAACATCAAACTCGACAAGACTGGCGGTCTGACGCACGCACTGGAGCTTGCGCGCGCCGCGCGAGCGCGCGGCATGGGTCTGATGACCGGCTGCATGGCAGGAAGCTCGCTCGCCATGGCGCCCACGTTCGTCGTCGCCTGTTTGTCGGACCTGGTCGACATCGATGGCCCGCTGCTGCAGAAATTCGATCGCCCCTGTGGATTGACGTTCGATGGCGGGCGGGTGGCCGTCTTTACACCAAGCTTGTGGGGATGACGCGCTCCTTACAGGCGCCGGAGAGATGAACATGCGGAACGTTCTTGCAGTGCTGTGGATCACCGTAGCGGCCACCGCAACCGCGACGGCGGCGCCTGATCGGCAACACGACGTTGTTATTCATCACGGCCTCATAGTCGATGGATCCGGCGGCGCGCCCTTCGCCGGAGACCTTGCGATCGATGGCGACCGCATCAGCTACGTTGGATCCAGTTCCGGCATGCGCGGCAGAATCGAAATTGACGCCAAGGGCCAGGCAGTGGCTCCCGGCTTCATCAATATGCTCGCCCACCCGGAAGAGTCGTTGCTCATCGATGGCCGGGCATTGAGCGATCTCGTTCAAGGGGTGACGCTCGAGGTCATGGGCGAGGACTCGATGGGTCCGCTTACCGAGATGATGCAGAAGCACATGCACGAGCGCGAAGCGGACATTCACTACGATGTCGACTGGACGACGTTGGGGCAGTATTTGGAGAAGCTGCAGAAGCGCGGCATTGCGCCAAATGTCGCCTCCTTCGTCAGCGCCGGCACCGTGCGCGTCAATGTTCTGGGCGAGGGCGATGTGCAGCCGACGCCCGAGCAACTCGCGCGCATGCGCAAACTCGTGCAGCAAGCGATGGAGGAAGGCGCACTGGGCGTCACGACGGCACTCATTTATGCCCCGAACAGCTACGCCAAGACACCTGAACTCATTGATCTTGCGAGCGAGTCGGCGCGCTGCGGCGGCATGTACATCGCGCACATGAGAAGCGAGGGCGTCGCTCTCATTGAAGGCGTCAAGGAAACGATTGAAATTGCGCAGGCCTCGGGCGCGCCGGCGGAGATATACCATCTGAAGGCGGCCGGACGCGCCAACTGGGGCAAGCTGCCCGAGCTCATTTCATTGGTCAATGCAACGCGGGCGTCGGGTACGCGCATTACTGCCGACATGTACACCTATACCGCTGGCGCGACTGGCCTTGATGCGGCGATGCCGCCCTGGGTACAGGACGGCGGCCTTGAGGCGTGGATCACGCATCTTAAGGATCCGGCAGTGCGTGCCAAGGTCATCGCCGAGATGCGCGATCCACACGCCAAGTGGGAGAACCTGTACGCCAGTGCCGGCGCCAAAGGCATGCTGCTGCTCGCGTTCAAGAATCCGCAGCTTAAGCCTCTGACGGGAAAGACTCTGGCGGAAGTGGCGCAGATGCGCCATGTGAGCCCGGAGGATGCGGCAATTGATCTCGTCATCGAAGATGGCACGCGCGTCGGGGTTGCCTACTTTCTGATGTCGGAGGACAACGTGCGCCGCGAGACGGCGCTGCCGTGGGTGAGCTTCGGCTCGGACGAGGCGGCACCGGCACCCGAAGGCGTGTTTTTGAAGTCCAACTCGCACCCGCGTGCCTATGGCAACTTTGCCCGTCTGCTCGCCAAATACGTGCGCGAAGAGCACGCCCTGAGCTTGCCGCAGGCCATTAGCCGCTTGAGCGCCATGCCGGCGCGCAATTTGTCGCTGCAGGATCGCGGGCTATTAAAGAGCGGCTACTTCGCCGACGTTGTGATCTTCGATCCCAACACCATCCAGGATCACGCGACTTACGCAAAGCCTCATCAGCTCGCAACCGGTGTGAGCTACGTGTTCGTCAATGGGACGCTTGCTCTCAAGGACGGCGTCGCCACGGGTGCTGCAAGCGGCCGCTTCGTGCGCGGCCGCGCCTGGAGTGCAGCAACAGGCGGCGGCTGCCGCGCATCGAGTAAAGACTGGACCTGGGCCAAATGAGATGCGCGCTGAATAGCGTAGAGGCAAAGCGCTTTTGAAATCTTGACGCGGCGAATGCGGGTGCCGGCAGATTCGAGTGGCGAACGAGCGGGGTTTCAGGAATCGCGTGCGCGTTTATAAAGTTCTACATTGACGTTGCGAATCTCCCCCGGCGGGCGCGATTGGCCCTATCATTCAAGCATGAGACGGTCGCATAGCGCTCCAGACCGACAGGACGTCACACAACAAGTCCGCCCCGGCTGCCGAGAATCGTGCGGCGGCAGAAGCTGCGAATTTGGTCAGGTGAGTCGGTGAGCGAAGTCCGGCCAGCTTCCCGCCGCCGCGAGAGTGGACGCGCACCGCGTTCCACGGGTCCTTCGCTGGCGCCGCTGCCGCGGCTCGTCAATCGCTTCGCGCCACTTGAAATCCTGACGGC
>DATCBZ010000395.1:0-16552 GCA_036511555.1 Steroidobacteraceae bacterium | reverse complement strand
CCAGGACAGGAGCGCCGAGAAGACGGCAAACACGACCATTCCGATAGCAATGACAACAAGGGTATTTTGCGTACGATGAACGACGATCTTGTCGATGACAACCTGCGTGAACACTGGAGTCCCCAGAGCGAGGAGCTGTATGAAGAAAGACGCAATCAACACATCTCGCCATACCCTCCTGTGCTTCATAAGCTCGGGAACGAACCAGCGAAACCCGAAGACACCTGGGCGCTGCCAAGCGCCATCTGGGTCTTTCACGCTTTCCGTGATCGGCGTTAGCTGGAATAGCGTGCCAGTGAACTCAAGATCAAATTCAGCGAGGGGAAGGGCTAAACCCTTGTTCGTCCCAGCACGAAAGAGCATCACATGGGTGTCGTTAACTTGAATGACGAGCGCCAACTGAACTTGTCGCGCATTCAGGTCAAAGGCGGGCGTTGCTAAAAGACCCGTGAAAAGGGTCTTCTTACCCGTGCGATCTTATCTTGCCGAGGCGACGAAGCCCGCCCAATAAAATGGCTGCTCATATGGCTTGCGTCCCGCGACAGTAAGCGACCGAAGCGCGAGCTGCGATTGTTGCAGTGCGCGCGCGCCATCAACCCCGGACTTGGCCAGGTGTTCGTATAGCTCACGCATCAGCAACGCGGTGCTCTTATCCTCGACCTGCCAAAGACTCGCGATCACTTGCCTCGCACCGGCCTGCTGCACGATGACGCTCAAGCCTTCTATCTCTCTACCGTCATCGTTCACCGCTCCGCCAAGCGCTGTCTGACACGCCGAAAGTGTCACGAGATCGATTCCGGAGAAACTCAGCTTGCTGATGGAATCAAGGCTCAATCGTGAGCCATCTCCCAGCACCAAAAAAGAGCGCATGACGTTGCCCGGCCGCAGGCTGAAATGCGTTCCGATGTGCAACACCGAGTAGTCGCTCGTGTCCTGCAGCACGGACCGCAGGCGCGCTTCGGTAAAGGCCGCATCGGCAAATCCCAGCCCGGGTAACGCTCCATTGCCGACCGCAAGCTCGGTGCAGGCGGAGCCGCGCTGCGTAAGCCCCGTTATCGGTCCGCGAACCACATCGCAGAGCTCATCCGCAATCGCCGGCAATGCATCAAATCCGGGGACTGCCTGCGAGACCCCCAAACCGCGCACATGCAGCGACCGCGAAGATATTGGCATTGCCCCACTGCGGCGCGCATCGGGGGCGGAATAAATCTGCAGTGAATACTTTTCCAGGAGATAGTGGTTGCCGTCATTCAAAGCCGCGAACGGCACGTAACGCAATGCACCGTCAAGCCACAGAATCAAACGCTTGGCGTGCGCGGCCTGTGCCGCAACATCCATGGGCTTGGCGAGCGTGTCATACAGTGCACGAGAGTCAGCGCTGACGTCTGCCCGCTGGTTAAGGTCCGCCAGAAAGTGGCCGATGTCCTTCTGCAAAGCGGCGGCATCAAGCGGGACCTGATACTCAATCTGCTGCTTGCGGGTCGCAACCAAAACACGCAAATGATTTTGCGTCAGCAGGAACACCGCAAGCGCCGCATCCGGCCCAGCCCGGCGCAGCTCGCTCGATAGCGCATCTGCCTGTAGGCCGTGCGCGCCATTAACTGACGGGGCCACATCCGGCTCCCCGGCAGTAAGAAACGCCTGGATCTGATCACGTCGATTCTTATCCGACGCCTGTTCGGCGTGCAGCATCTGTTGCAGCTGGGCTTGCTCGGCATGGCTTAGTCGATCCGTCTCGCGCAGTCGCGACAGGCGCCCGATTTCCTTTTCGGCTGCACCGGCGGCACTCAGCGCCTTCGAGTAACGGTCTCTAAGTTCAAGCTCCTCATTTGTGAAATCGACATGCGCGTCCGTCGACGCTGCGGCGCTGCGTAACTGAAAGTCATAGAGCTCCTGGTCTTTGAGAAGCCGCAACACCTCAAGGCCCTCATCGAAGCGGCCCCTTTCCATGAGCCAATCCGCCACCGCTCGATATACCGAAACTTTGTCGACCAGAAATGTCTGTTGCAGTTGCCGATCGCTTGCCGTGAAGTCGCCGCGCAAGCGCTCGATCTGAGTTACTGCCTGCTTGCCAAAGAATATCGCAAGGGTCGTCTCCTGCCGCTGCCGCAGCGCCGATGCCAGGGTAAAGTAGGCTCGCCACAACGGCTCAGGCGTACCCACCGCCTCTGCCGCTGCGAGGCTCCTAAGGGCTTGCGTGTACGCGCCGGTCAAATCGCCGCGGGATTCGGCTAGCGCACTTTGGTTTTGGTAGATCGCGCTGCGCAAAGTCGGTTCGAGGTCGCGGGCTCTGCCGACCCAGTCATCTGCTTCTTGACAACGCGGCGCCGCCGCGACGCGCGTGGCGATCTCAACGCCGCATAACTCATTTACCACACGCAATTTGACCGGATGCGACTCGGGCAAGCGCGCCTGAAAGAGCTCAAGGGCTGCTTCGAGCCGGCGCAGGCGCTGCGGATCGGCAACTTCAGTCGCCCGCGCCAGTGCCAGGAGCAGGTAGCCGCGTTCCACCGTCAATGTTGGATCCGTGCCCGCTGCATCAAGACCCGCATTCAAAGCGGCGCGCGCCGCTTGCAGATCTCCGAGCTCGAGCTGCAAATTGCCGAGCCCGCGAAAATGAGCAACCAATACCTGGCGCTCTACGTTGGCGCGACTTTGCTCCACGATGACGCCGGCGCGCTGGTACAGGTGCAATGCCGCCGGTAAATCCCCGAGCGAGCGTTGCGCTTCGGCGAGCGTGCGCAGAATTCCAACCATCTTCGGCGCATCATTGCCGAGAGTTGACTCACCCACCGCTAACGCGCGCTGCGCGAATGGCAGCGCTTCGGCAGATCGATCACGCTCGATGAGCAACAATGCGATTTGATTGAGCGCGGTCAGATAATGCCGTTGCAATGGCCCCTGCTCGGATTCGGCGAGCCTGATGGCCTCCCGCAGTGATGCTTCGGCGGCATCAAAGTCATCCAGACGCTGATAGATGGTGCCGAGCAGCACATAGGCCGTCACCAGCTGCGGTGCACCGCCGTCGAGCTGCTTCTCAATTTCTATTTGCGACTCGGCGTGCGTGCGCGCAAGTTTGTAGTCCTCTTCGCGGATCGCAAGATTCGTGACAATATTTTCTATCGCCGCACCCGCCTCGCTGACCCGCGCATGGTTGGTGCTCAAGATGGCGTTGGCACGTTCGAGGGCGGCATGCGCGGCAGGAAAGTCCCGCTGTGAGACGCGCACCTGCGCGAGACCTACGAGAACCTTCTGCAGCTCGATCTGATGAATGCCCGGTGCGCGCTCACGCACTGTGAGCGCCTGCTGCCAAGCATCGCCCGACTCCGTCAGGCGTCCCTGTCGAAAATAAATCCAGGCGTAGGCGACGTGGATATCTGCAATCTCGGCGGCATATCGCCTGGGCTCGCGCTCGAGAATGGGTTCGGCAAATTGCAGTAGCGGAATGGCTTCCTGAAATTTATCCATGTATGCGATCAGAGGCGTGGCCAGCGAGGCGGCCCACCAGGCGAGCTGCGTGGAATGCTCGCCTGTTTCGCGCGCGACCCGTGGAATGGTGTCGCACAGCAGTTGCACGGCGGCGTTGGGATCGGTCTCATTGACTGCCTGCAGCCGTTTGTGCAGCGCCTGCAAAGACAGCTTCGAGGCCGCCTGCGCCGTTGGCGCAGCGCAACTTGCCGGCAAGACGATCGCATGCGCAGGCTGCCCGAAGAGGAGCGCTGCTGCGGTCAGCGAGGCCACCAAAACGTGTGCTTTCATGGTGTCGCGGTGTCGATTTCCACCTGCAGTACGTTGTCGGCGGGCTCGGCGATGCCGTGGTGCGCAAGGATCCCGCGTACCGCCGGGGGCAGCGGGTTCGGTAGATCGGCATCGATGCCCTGGCGGCCGAACGCCTCATAGGCGCTCGCCCGCACGCCGGCCGAGTGCAGTTCCTGAATCAATTCCTGTTGCAGTCGCTTTGGGTCCTCGGCGTGGATCCGGGCGATTGCAGCGGGATTTCCGCGTGTAAGGGATGCCGGCATGTTCGTATGCATGAGCAGCGTCAAGCCCACCCCGATTGCGCCGATTGCCGCCGCTGCGAGCCATGCCGGCCCGGGTCGGCGCGGGAGCGCACATTTGCGCGGCAGCAACCCTTCGGCGCGCGCGCGCGCCACAAGTTCGCTCTCGCGCTGTAGGTTCTGATCAGCTACAGGGAGATTCTCTGCCGCGTGTCGCGCAAGAATGGCCGCGCGGACCGCGCTAGCCGCGATCGCTGTCTGCTGCGCTGCAGCGACCGCACTGCCACCTAAAGAATCGAACCAAATGTCATCGTCATTTCGCATCGCACTACCCCTGCAGGAACGCAAGCGCATACCACTCTGCAAGGTACACGCGCGCCCGCTTTCGGCATTGTGAGATGAACTCGCGCGTTGCCCCCGGTGAACGCCCGAGGAGGGCCGCGATCTGTTCGTGCGTCAAGCCGTCCTCGGCAATCCACGAGATTACTAATGCATGCTCCGGTGAGGCTTGCATGAACCTCTCCCAGCAGCGGGAAAAACAGGCAGCAAGCTCACGCTGCTGCGCCGAATCCTCGGCCATCGGCACCTGCTCCACAGAAAGTTCCGCCACACGTGTCAGGGCCTCGCGCGTCAACCCCGCCGCGTCCTCCAGTGGTACCTCTTTTTGCGGCAGGCGCAAGCGATCGAGAATCGCTCGCCGGCAGATAGAGCGAATCCACGGCAAAAGTTCCGACTCGCCGCGAAACGCCGCGCAGCGCTGCCAGACCTTGATAAACGTCTCCTGCACCAAATCGCGCGCAACATCCGCATCGCGCAAGGCGCGCACGCAATCGTTGTGCAGTAATCCGAAGTACGCCCGATCGAGCGCTCTTAGGGCGCCTTCAATTCGCTCACCGCCTTCGCGGCACGCATCCATAAATACCGCTTTTTCCAAAAGACACCTGGCGGTAAAAACGTCACTCCCGGACGTACTTGCCCTAGCGTAACGGCACCAGGCGATGGGCGAAATAGCAGGCATGACTTAAGACGCGCATTTACGCAATTTGTCAGGCCGCGCTGCTAACGCCTGACGTTTTGCCACGCGCCACGTCTATATCCCATGGCCGGCGATTTCGCCCGGCATCGTAAGTGGGTGCACCGTGACCACAGGAGTTGTGCGATGAGCGCCTCTGGCGTTCAAGAGTCAAGGGGAGGCGCGCGCCGCGGCCCGCGCTTTAGGATAACGGCGCGCCCCCACTTGCTGCCGCGGATGCCTGACGGATGGGCTTTTCTTCGAAGCCTGCGCCCGCGGCCATGCCGCCTTTGCAATCTCAACTTCGAAAATGCTGGATCGACGGATTTGAGGTTCTCGGACTCGGGGGCATAGCACCCGCGATTAGTGTCAGAAAAATAGATCAACTTACTCGGAGAGAATCATGCGTTTAGCACAACTGCTCATCGTGTCTGTATACGTCCTGGGAGGTGTCGGCTGCGGCGCTGCGGGAGCGAGCGAGCCTTCTGAATCGCAAATGAAGGACGCCATGCTCTATGCCATGAATCACCCGCCGGGCGAAAAGAACAGTGATCCCATCACGATCAAGTTCTTCAAGAAGGAAGCCTGTGACAACCCAACCCCGATGGGCTACAACTGCCGCTTCGAGGTACAGGTCGCCTCTGCAAACATTGGCGCGTCCATGTACAACAACATCCCGATGGCCTTCTTCTACGTGGACAAGGCTTCGGGAAATTGGGCGATGCGGCCGCCGTTTTGACGTGACGCAGTTGGCGATGCCGGCGTAAGTCTGAATCAATGCGGCGAGCTGTTGCGGCTTCACAGCACGTGGTTCGGCGATTGATATCGCCAAATGCCGTCTGCAATTGCGCGCCGGTGGTTGGTGCGGCGTCATGGCTTTGCGATGGCGTCGCGATGGACCTGAATCAGTCGGGCATCGGAGTCAATCGATCTGCGAGGGTGTCCTCGAAACCAAAGTTCCTAAGATCGCGCACCCGCCGTGGATAGAGCACGCCGTCCAGATGATCCACTTCATGCTGAACGACCCGGGCATGGAAGCCCTCCACCGTGCGATCAATGCACGCGCCGGTCTGATCGAAACCTTGATAGTGCACCCGGCGCGCGCGTGGCACGAGTCCGCGCATCCCGGGCACCGACAAACACCCTTCCCAGCCTTCTTCTTCGTAGGCATCAAGCGGGACTACGACCGGGTTCACGAGGACCGTGTACGGCACCGGCGCGATATGCGGGTAGCGCGGATTTTCTGCAACTTCAAAGATCACGACTCGCAAGCTCACACCGATCTGCGGGGCGGCAATGCCGGCGCCGAACGCTGCGCGCATCGTGTCATCCATATCGGCAATGAGCGCATCAAGCTCGGTGGTGTTGAAACGCGCAACCGGGGCGGCCACTTCCAGCAGCAGCGGATGACCCATCTTCAAGATCGTTTGAATCGCCATGACGGACGTGCGGCGCGCGGCGCCTTAAGCTGCCGCGGCAGGGGGCGCGCTTTGCCGCGCGCCTGACTCGATAGCAGGAACTTGCCCGTTAATCCCCTCAACCATGCTTGGCACGCGTTTTTTCATGCCCGATGATCGCGCTCCTGATCTCCAGCAACTTGGCTTTGATAACCTGTGCGTTTTCGGGCCCCATGCGAATCAGTAGTTTCTGCCCCGCCGAGCGCGCTTCAAGGTCACGGTCTTTGTACTCGTAAAATACGCGTGGCTGCAGGAGTGCTATTGGCCCCGTCACGTCCGGTGTCTTCAGCAGATCGTCAATCACCTCGACCAGGCGATCGTTGAAATACTGTGAGGGGTAGCCGAGATTCTCATAGGCCTGCTGAAAGTCAGGATAGAAATGAAAGTACACGCGTGTCAGCTGTTTGGTGTCGGCCGCGCGCACTAGCTGCACGAGCGACGCATAGCGCGCGTAGTTCGCAGGACCGAGCGTGAGCGCATCCTCGGAGCCGCCGGTCAGCGTCGTGCCAGCAGTGGGTCTGACGGGCCGCAGTTCCACGGCGACCTTCTTGCGTGGCAGGTTATCCACGGTCACAACGATGTGACGGATGATGTTCTGCGGAACGAGGAACTGCTCGATCGGCTTGGCGCCGAAGACGCCCGTAAGCGTGTCGCGCATGGGGCCGTCGCTATCAGCGAGCTCGGGCGGTGCCGGCTCATCCGTAGCAGTGCGCTCCGGAATAGGATGGCGGATCCCCGCTTCTGCAGCTGCGACCGGCGGCGGCGGCGCAACCGCCGGCATGGCCGGGGGTGGTGCGACTTTGTGGCTCTTATAGTAGTAGATGCCGGCTGCCGCAATCACGATCACAACCGCCCCGGCTACCCACCAGAACGCCTTGTCCATAAACGCTTCACGTTGCATTGCAATGCACCTCGTCGTCAAAAACCCCGCCGCGTTAACTTTACTGCGCAAGCGGCGCGTCGCGCCATGACTGTCAGGCGCCGGCTCCACGAGTCATAGCCCAATCAAGCAGGCGACTCGCAATGCCTCCGCCCAGGCTCGCACCCGTGACGTCATTAAGCTCGTAGGGTCTGTTGTACAAAATCGACTCCGCGGCGCGTACCCCGCTTCTGACGGCCGGGCCGATGCCTTCAGCCATGTCGCGGGTCGCAAGTCCGGCCGCATCGCCGGTGAGAAAAGCGTTCTCGAACCGGGCAACCTCGACCGGACCGCGCAGATAGTAGCTGTAGCCGGTCGGTTCGTATTGAGCGCGTGGCGCAAGCTTACGGTCGAGTTCGCGGGTAAAGCGCGCCCAATGGTGTTTGATGTCATGGCCGCTGGACTTCAGCCGGTCGGCCATGCCGCCGATGCCGACGTTCAAAAAGCCGCGCGCCTTGGGTACGTACCAGGCGTAGCCGGGCAGACTCTTCTCGAAGAACCATAAATGACAGTCTGGATCCTGCCAGTCGTAAGCGAACTCGTGCTCAAGCGTTACGGTCTGCAAACCGCTGACACGCGGATTGGTAGCGCGGAACAGGGTGCGGTACACCGGGCAGCGCGTACCCCCCGCGCCGATCAGATAGCGGCATTCGAAGGCATCATCAATTACGTACACACCGCGCTCGCAGCGAATGTTGCGCACGCTGTGCTGCAACACCGGCACTGCTGCACGCTCGAGCAGCCAGGCATCAAACTCATAGCGGCGGATGGAATGCTGCACGGAAGGCACGCGCAGGCGCAAACCCTTCAGGTGCACGTGCAGCTTCTCGAAGGTGAGGAAGCGGTGTGGGTACGATGCGACGTCCAGTTGCAGGTCCTGCACGACTTCGGGTGTGATCCATCCAGCGCACAGCTTCAACCGCGGGAATGTTTCACGATCAAGCAGCAGCACGTCGGCGCCGCCGCGGCGCAGCGTCCAAGCAGCCGACGACCCCGCGGGGCCGCCGCCCACGATCAGGACATCGCAGCAGCGCATCGAGGCGCGCTCAGCCCTGATACATGTGAGCGCGGGTTAAAGGGATATCGTTATTGTCCCGCGGCGCGAACACGACTTGAAAGAGCTGTAACGTACCGGTCGTGAAGCCGGCCACTGAGCCTGCAAGATACAGGCGCCACATGCGCACGAACTTCTCGTCAAACATGTTTTTGACGCGCTCGCTCGCAGACTCATAGAGCGCAAGCCAGTGCCGCAGCGTTTTGGCGTAGTGCAGACGCAGATTCTCAACATCGAGCACGGACAGATCCCAGGGCTCGAAAATCTTCATCATCTCCGCCAGCGACGGCGGGTAGGCGCCCGGAAAAATCCGCCGCTCGATCCACGCATGCAGCGGCGCTGCACGATTCCTGCCGATCGAGTGGATAAGCCCACGGCCGTGACGCGGCAAACTCTGGTTGGCGATGCGCCCGAGTTCGGGATAATTATCGACTCCGACATGCTCCAGCATCCCGACGGAGACGAACGCATCGTAGCGACCGGTGATGTTTCGGTAGTCATCTTCGACGTACTCGACCTGCGATGCCAAGCCTTCCGCCAGAGCGCGCGCGCGCGCATAGACAACCTGTTCGTGCGAGATGTTGAAGGCGCGCACCTTTACGCCATAGTGACGTGCCATATGTAAAGCAAGCGCGCCCCAGCCGAAGCCGGCTTCGACCACGCTCTGGCCGGGCTGCAATCGCAGCTTGCGGCACACGTGGTGCATCTTTGCCACCTGCGCCTCATCGAGAGTGGTCGTAGGCGTCGGATAGTAGGCGCACGTATACGCCATCGTGCGTCCGAGCCACAGGGAGTAGAAATCGTTACCGATGTCGTAATGGCGATGGATATTCTCGCGCGAACCCTCAAGACTGTTCGCACGCGGTCCGCGCCGCCGGCTCATGAAGCGCCGCAACAGCGACTGCTCGGCGCTGCCACGCGGCATGCTTTGGTAGACCGTCTCTAAAAAGTTTACGAGATCGCCTTCAACTGTCACACACCCTTCGCTGTAGGCATCGCCAAAGCCAACCTGAGAATCCTTAAACAGAGTAAAGAGCGTGCCGCGATCCTTGATGTGCAGCTGTTGCGTCGTCTCGCCCGGGCGCCCCGAGATCCGCTCGCCAGTCCAAAGCAGAAATTCGATCGGTGGGTTGCCAAGGAGCGACAGCAGCCGCTCGACCAGGCGTCCCTCGATGGAACGGCTGGCACGTGCCGATTCGGCAAGGACCGCAGGACCATTTTCCGACTTGCGCTCCGCAGAGCGCACACTCTGCTCAACGGCGTTCATAGTTATCCCCTTACGGCTCTCAAGCGCCGATTCGTCACATCTGATGCTACACGGGGACCGGGCACCGCGCGACGCTCTGCGGCGACACTGCCAAATCAAGGCTGTAGCACAAAAGCCACATATCAGATTAACTGAGTTGAAGGCGATTGGTTCCCGCGGACCTCAGCGCGGGAGGGCATAACCTACGAGTTCGACGTAGCCTTCCCCGGCGATGGGGCGCCGCTCGCGAGTCCCCTTAACGACCACCGCCCCCTCCCAATAGCGTGGCTTCGCGTTAAGCTCCTGATCGGCAAGGAGCGGGGTTAGTTCGACGTCGAGCGCCATGGCAGGGACCGTGACGCGCCAGGCGGCCGGATAGCGCCCGCCGCGCGGGCTTGTCCAGAATCCTTGCACCTTAATCTGCGCATCGGCGCTGGTCAGGGCCCGCACCTGCCCGTCAGCTGCAATCCAGGTCCCAGCACTGTGGGCATCCTCGTGGCCATCGCGATGCCTGAGGGAATAGAACATGAGCTCGCTGCCATCGGCGAGCTGCAGCGCGAACCAGTCCCAACCCGCCTCGTCCGCCGCAAGCGCCCCGCTGCCCCATTCGCGGTCGAGCCATGCGTGGCCATCGACGTCCAGGGGCTGACCGCTGCGCAGGAGTTCGCCGTGAACGGCGAGCCGTGGAATCGAGTAGTAGTAACTCGCATCGGCGGGCGCTCCTGACTTCTGGCTTAAACCATGATCGCCATTTGCGACCGGTGCGACCTCGGGAGTCATGGCAAGGCGAAGTTCGTAGCCCTCTTGCGCGGCTTGTATCTTCCAGATTCCGCCGCTCGTCGCGAGCGACCAGTCGCCCACCCAAACATGGAGTGGACTCGCCTCGGCCCCCGCAAGCGCCAAGGCGCTTCGCGCATAACGCTCGGAGGATCTGAAACGCCCGCGATCGATATCAGTCACTGCGAAATGCGCGACGTAAATCTCGTGCGCACGCCAATGCGATCGCACCGCCGGCGCCGGGCTGGCAGCCGCGCGCGCAAGTGCAATGCGGAAAAATGTCAGCTCAAAGCCAAAGCGCTCGCCAGCGGCCGTCGCAAGGTGTCCGGTCAAATACCACCACTCGTGGCGGAAGGCCGGATGCGGCCCGTGATCGCGCGGGAACACAAAATCGCGCGCAATGCGCGCCTGCTCGAAACCACTGCCTTGCGGAGCAGATGGCAAAATGCCATCCGGCGGTGCGCCTGCGGCGAGCGTCGCAGCCGCGCCCAGCAAGCCCAACACAACGGCAAGCGGCCGCATCATTCCTCGCGAATTCCTTGCGCCAGAAGTGCACGGCTGCTGCGCCAAGCCGGATAAAGGCCTGCGGTGAGAGAAGCCGTGAGTGACACGCAGGTCGCGGCAGCAAACGCGCTCGCATGCACGTGCAGGTCGATCTGCCAGCCAAACGCACGCCGATTGACGACGTCAACCAACATGATGCCCGTAAGCACTCCGGCCGGTATTGCGGTCAGTAGCGCTGCCAGTCCCATGAAGCCGGTCTGTGCCTCAATCAGGAGCGCAATGCCGCGCGGCGTTACGCCCAGAACACGCAGCAGTGCCAGCTCGCGCGCGCGCTCAAGCTGCCAGGCGAGGAGTGCACTGACGAGACTCAATGCGGCAACGCCAGAGGTCAGCCAGTACAGCACCCGCGTGATGACGAAGGTGCGCTCGAAAATGCTCATCGACAGCTCGCGCAATTCGGCATTGGAACGGATGAGAAGCGCCTGCCGGCCGCGCGCTGCGGCATTGAGCGCCTCTATCACCGCTGCCGGCGCAGCCCCTGGTGCCAAGTAAAGACCGACTGCGCTGAGCGCATCATCCTGCCACCATGACGCGTAGACGCTGCGATTCATCAAAGCGGTGCCGCGGTCATTGCCGTACTCGCGATAGATAGCCGCCACTGCAAAGGCGCGCTGGCCGCGCGCGGTGATCAATCCCAGATGGTCGCCCACTTTAAGCTGCAATCGCCACGCAAGCGGCTCCGAAATAAGAATTGCGCCGCGTTCATACGCTTGCCACAGCGTGCGCGGATCTCCCGAGGTGATCTGAAATCCAGCGTAGCTACCCGGCGCAAGGGTCAGCGCGTCAAGCGCCACTTGCCCCTGTGCCGAGGCCACACGCACGCGCCGGCTCTCGCTGTGAGCCAGCACGCCGGGGGTTGCGAGCAACTTTGCCACGACCTCGGGTGCGAGCCTGCGCTCCGGACGTCCGAATCCGGAGCCAGGCGCACTCACGTAGATATCGGCACGCAGCGTGCGCGCGAGCCACTCGTGCAGCGACTCGCGAAAACTGTCGACCATCAGGGACACACCAATCATCGCGCAGATGGCAAGCGACAGCGCAGCAACGGCAACGCCGGTGCGGCTCAGCGATGCGGCAATATCGGCAAGTGCCAGGCGTGCAATGGGGCTCGCACCGCCGGCAAGTTTCGCTGCGGCGCGCGCGCAGCCGCGCAGTGCCGCGGGCGCGAGCGCCGCAACGCTCAGCAGCAGCAGGAACAGTGCAACGAAGCCCGCCAAGAGACTCCGGCCTGAGATGAGCACAATGGCCGCAGCCGCGGCGCCAAAGAACACGCTTACGGCGATGAGCCCGCGCGCCGCACCGGCCGCCTTGCCTTCGAGTGTCGAGCGCTTGAGACTCAACTGTGGCGGCGCATTCGCCGCCTCCAGCGCCGGCAGGGCCGCGGCAAGGAGCGACACGCCGATCCCGGCGGCGACCGCTTTGATGATCGATGCCAGCGGCAGTGTCACGCTCTTGACCGCGACCACGAAGTACAAATCGTTGATCGTCCCTGCAACGAGCCCGACAAGGAAGCGGCCGATAACAACGCCCAGGAGGAGTCCAAGTCCCGCACCGACGACGCCTATCAGCGCCGCTTCGCACAGTAGACGGGCAAGAATTGCGGCACGCGTCACGCCCAGCGCACGCAGCACACTGATGATGGCGCGCCGTTGCACGACCGCGAAACTCACGGCGCTGTAGATCAGAAAAAACCCAACGAGCAGTGCCAGGAGGCTCATTGCCTGCAGATTCGTCGTGAAAGTCGCGGCCAGGTCGAGATTCTCGCGAGTGCGGCTACCCACCACATCCACGGCAGCATCGGCGGGCAAGAGTTTCTTCAATTGTTGCAGCGCGCGCTCGCCAGCGGCGCCTTGCGGAACGCGCAGGTCAATACGCGACACCCGGCCAATGAGTCCAAGCCATTCCTGCGCCTGGGCGATGTCGGTGAATATGAGGGCATCATCGCCAGGGCGGCGGCCCGCAAGCACTGCGAGGAGCTCAGCTTTATAGGTATGGCCGCTCACCTGAAGAGAAAATGTTTGACCGCGGGAGAGTTGCAACTGTGCCGCGGTCGCTGCCGCCATCATCACCGTACCGTCCACCGTGAACCAGCGCGCCATGTCGGCCCGTTGCACATCGCCCGCAAACGCCGCGCCACCAGCGCGAAAGTCGGCAGCGGCGATCGGATCGAGGCCTATCAGCTGCATGCTGCGTTCGTTGACGCTGACGTAGCCCTCGACCAGGGGTGCCGCTTCGATTGGCAGATGCGCTTGCGTGAGCGCAACGTACACTTTCTCGTCGATGCCGGTCGGCCCGCCGACAATCTCGTGGGTCGCCGCGCCATTGACCGCATCGATCGAGAGCTCAAAGGCGCGCGCTGCACTGGCAGTTGCCATGTCGACCGCGGCGATGGTTGCAACCCCGAGGGCGAGCCCGCTAAGCGCGAGCGCCAGTTGCGCCGGATGGTGCACGAGGTGCCGTAGGCTTGCCGCCCACAGGAGACGGACCTTAAGGATGAGCGTCGCTCCCGTCAGAAGGCAGCAAGCGCCCATCCGCAAGTTCGAGAATTCGATCCGCATCGCGTGCCAGCGATCGATCGTGCGTGGCAATCAATAATGTCGTCGCGCGACGCCGGACCAGGGAGCGCAGCAGCGGCACGATGTCACGCGCCGTCTCGGCATCCAGATTGCCGGTCGGTTCGTCCGCGAGCAGCAGAGCCGGTTCGTGCACGAGAGCCCGCGCGATGGCGACGCGCTGCTGTTCACCGCCGGAGAGCACATCGACCGCACTGCACAGACGCTCGGTCAAGCCGACCTCATCAAGCAGCGCCTCGCTTCTGCGGCGCGCTGCCGTGCCGGTGATGCCATTCACCTCCAGCACCAGGCGCACGTTCTCCTCTACATTGAGTGTAGGCAGGAGATTGAAGAGCTGGTAGACAAACCCGACGTGGCGGCGGCGAAATAACGTGCGCTCGGGTTCGGCAAGCGTACTCACGGTGCGCCCGGCAAATTCAATCGTGCCGCCGTCGGCGCGGTCGATGCCCGAGACCAGGTTTAACAGCGTCGACTTGCCCGAGCCGCTGCGGCCGATGATGGCCACCGTCTCGCCCGCTGCAATATCGGCGTCTACATGGCGCAGCACGCGCCGCACGCGCTGCCCTTCGCGAAAGCTGCGCGACAGATCGCGGATTCTGAGCACGGCGCTAGCGTGCGCTTATGCGCGCCAATTCGCTACGCAGTTCTTGGCCAAGCTCGGCGAATGCAGTCGCGTCGAACTTAGGCGCCGCATCCCAATCGTAGGCCCAGGGCTGCTGGGTGCGCAGTTCCGCAGGCTCATCGGCATAGCGTGGCACGATGTGCGCGTGCAGCGCCGGCTCAAGGTTGCCGAAGATTGCATAGTTGACCCGCGACGCTTCGGTGACGGCGAGCAGCGCATCGCCGACGAGCGACATATCGAGCAGAAATTGCGCACGCTTCGGCCCGAAAAGACTATTGATGCCCGGCACCACAGGATCGGGCAGCAGCAGCGCGTAGCCACTCACGAATTGACGTTCGCCGAACATGACCCAGCCCGACGCGAGCTGCGTGATCACCCTCGGATCGCCGTTGCGCGCGGCGGCGACCAGTATATGGATGGCTGTTTCTCGGCGACGCGCAGGCTCTGTCATACGCTGCCCATGTCGCCTGCGCGCGCGTTCACGCTGATGACGGTTGCTTTCGGGAAAAAATTGAATTCCGACGCGCTTGCCCAGGTATATGCGCCCATTGAACGGCCAACGATCAGATCCCCACTCTTCAAGTGCGGCAGCATGAGGTTCTCCGCGATGACGTCGATGCTGTCGCAAGTCGGGCCCGCAAGGACTGATGTGAAGCGCTCGCCCGCCGTACGCAATGCTTCAATGGGATAGCGTGCATGGTCGTAGAGCTGACCGCTGTATGAGCCGTAAAGCCCGTCATCGAGGTAATACCACCAACGGCCCTCGCGGCGTGCGCGGCCGATGACGGCAGCGACGCCAATCGCCGCCGGACCGACGATAAAGCGCCCGGGCTCGGCGATGATGCGCACGCGGCGCGGCAGGCGCGCCAGCGCCCGCCTGATCGGCGCGCAGAACGGCGCGATATCGAGCGTCGGCTTTTCGTACGGGATTGGAAAGCCGCCACCGATGTCGAGCGTGTCGAAATTGCCCAGCCGTTCGCGACGCGCCGCGGCAATGAGCCGGGCACAGGCGTCGATTGCCTCGACGTGCTTGCTCGCATCAGGAACCTGCGAGCCGGCATGAAAGGACAGGCCGCGTATTTGAATTCCCAAATCCGCGGCCAGCCGCGCGAGGCCAAGGACATCCTGTGGATCGGCGCCGAACTTGCGTGACAGATCGCACACCGCTCCCGTTGCACGAAACGAGACACGCAGCAAAAGTTCCGTGTGCTCGGTAAAGCGCGCGAATTTGCGCACTTCGTCGGCGTTGTCGGCGACAAAGGTGCGCACCCCGAAATGCAGCGCGTTTCTGATGTCGCGCTCCGTCTTGATGGGGTGGCTATGAATGCAGCGCGCCGCGGCAACCCCAAGGGCCGCCGCCAGCTGCACCTCGCCGGTGGTCGCAAGATCAAGAAAGCCGCCGGCGTCAATTACGGTCTGCACCGCGGCCGCGTGCGGCAGTGGCTTCAATGCGTAATGCAGATCGACCCCGGGCAGCGCGCGTGCCAGCTTGCGATACTGCGTGCGGATGCGCTCGCAATCGACGATGAGAAGCGGCGAGCCAAATTCGTAGACGAGCCGTCGTATCTGCTCTGGCTCGAAGGGATCAATAATACGTTTGCTGCGCGCCATCCAAATATCGACTAAGGCAACACCGCCATCTCGCCAGTCATGTCGATATCGCTGGTGCCGGTCGCGGCGCGCGTGAGGCGATCGCGGATCGCATCCCAGCGCTCATCAGCGGGCACATCCTGTACCAGTATCTGCTGACAGGCCGCCTTGTCGAGGGTGCGCAGATTGGCATAAAGATCGTGGCCGTACTGTTCCGGGCGGCGGCCCGCATTAACCCAGGTCACATATTTATGCGCCTTCAGCGGCAGGCGCTGCGCAAGTACCGCGATACGCCTTCCGCCCTCGGATGAGGTGGCCGCCTGCGTGTCAATCTGGCCCGAGGGCACGATCGACATCGGCGTCTGCGGCGAATAGTGCGACGGCGTGCTGCCCGGGACGCGCGGCGATTCCAGATCTGCACCCAGCAGCAAGCCGCCGACCACCTCGCGTATTTGACCTGCGGTGACACCGCCCGGGCGCAGCAGACGTACCTCTTTGCCTTCGAAAGCGATGATGGTCGATTCAAGGCCAATCTGGCACTCGCCGCCATCAAGCACGATGCGCACCTGCTCACCGAGTTCATCGCGCACGTGTTCAGCGCGCGTCGGCGAAAGCCTGCCATAGCGGTTGGCCGAGGGCGCGGCGATGCCGCCACCGAATGCAGTCAAGAGCTGCTGCGCCATCGGATGTGCGGGCACGCGCACGGCCACCGTGTCCTGACCGCCGGTAAGGATGTCGTG
>DATCBZ010000394.1:0-6406 GCA_036511555.1 Steroidobacteraceae bacterium | reverse complement strand
CCTGGAAGCGTGCCGCGAGTTCCGTAGTCTGCGCGATGCCAAGAATCAGCATCTGATCAGGCGCTTCGCCAAGTCGGCGAGCGAGTTCTTCGGCCACATCGCCGATGCGAAGCTCGGTGCGCATCTCAAGTCCATGCACGGCCTGGGCTTCGGAGCGCGCATCAAGCAGTGCCCGCATGCCCTGCGAGCGCTGCCCGTCCGGGGTGCTATCCGGCAGGATGCCTACGTAGATGCCTTCAGCAGCAACGTGACGTAAGAGACTCGCGGCGACCGCGAGGGTTGCGCGGCGTGCAGCCTCGTCGGCCCAGTGGATGAGCACGCGCCGCGGCGGGCGTGCGCCGTGCGGCAGTACCAGCACTTCCTCGGCGCCTTCTTGCAGCAGCCACTCGATTCGGCTCGCAGCGCCGCCTTCGGCGGCGATGACTGCTGCGCCCGTGACGGGCCCATCTGCTTCGGTTACGCGTGCGCTGACGCGCGTTTTCATGCGCGTGGCAAGCTCCACGAGTAACGGATGCAAACTAAGTTCAGTCGCCATGGCAGTGCTTGCAGCAAACGCCGTGAAGCTCGACAGCGGCGTCGGTAGGACATGAATGCGCCGCACGCCGATGGCGAGGCTCTGACCTGGAGTTACGCCAAAGGCGCGCTGCTCATACTGGCTGCGCGTGACTTCAAGCAACGCGTCATGGTCGCTGTTCTGCACGCGTGCGAGTTGTGCTTCGCTGGCCCCGGCGCTTAAGCGAATGCGCAGCCGCTCAAGCGCGCCGGTGAAGGCGACCTCCTCAACAACGCCGGCGGCAAGATAGTTACAGCTAAGCTCGGCGCGCGTCGGTGCAAGCTCGATTTCCTCGGGCCGGATGACGGCGACCACCTCGTGCTCGCGCGCGCTGGCGGCGCTCTCGGTATGTGTCGCATCGGAGCCGACGGCGCCGAAATGCAGGCCGTCCTTCGCTTGGCGGGCAAGCATGAGGTTCGCCGCGCCCAGGAAAGTTGCCACGAAGCGCGTTGCCGGACGGGTGTACAACTCCGCGGGCTTACCCACTTCGAGCAGACGCCCGAGATTCATCACGCCGATGCGATCGGCGAGCGCAAAAGCCTCTTCCTGATCGTGCGTGACGAGCACGGTGGTGATTCCCAGCTCGCGTTGCACCTGACGGATCGTGCGGCGCAGCTCTTCGCGGATCTTGGCATCGAGCGCGCCGAACGGCTCATCAAGGAGCAGCACTTCTGGTTTATGCGCCAATGCGCGTGCCACGGCGACGCGCTGCTGCTGACCGCCGGAGAGCTGTGCCGGCAAACGCTCATCCAGACCCTCGAGTGCAACGAGCCGCAGCAGCTCGCGGCGGCGCTCGTGCCGGGCTTTGGCGCGCATGCGCCGCACGCGCAGCGCGAATTCGATGTTGTCGCCGACCGACATGTGACGAAACAATGCATAGTTCTGGAATACGAGGCCGACGTCGCGCTTGCGCGCGGAGACGTGGGTGACGTCGCGTCCATGCAGCGAGATGCGGCCGTGATCTACAGCAGTAAGCCCAGCGACGGCGCGCAACAGCGTGCTCTTGCCGCTGCCGCTCGGACCTAAGAGCACGAAGAACTCGCCGTCCCCGATCTCGATCGAGACATCGTTGACAACGGGTGCGCCCTGGTAGCGTTTGGTTACTTGATCGAGGGTGATCGACATGGCGCTCTTAACGTCGCTGAATCAGACGTCTCATGCTACCGGGGGTGGCCCCCGCCGTCAGCGCCGCGTGGTAACAGAATGGTTATAAACCCAACCGCATTGCAATCGGCAGCACCAAGATTTTCCATAATCGCAAGGTCGCGCCGAACCCGCCCGCACCGCAATTGAGACGCAATTGTCAGCTTGGCGGCGTGGTTGAAACGGCAAGAATTTTGAATGCTCGCCGCGCGGTACGAGCTGCGCTTTTACGCGCCATGATTGACCGGCAGCTTGCCGCTTCAGGAAGCAGGCGCACTGGGCCGTGCGCAGCAACGGCAAGCGGGAAACGCCCTCAGATTACCAGCAGTACGTCCGGGCAGGCGGTCAGTTCTGCGGCCAGCGCCGTCATCTGCTCGCGGCTCTCCGCGCGGATCGCGTAGGAGATCGATAAGTAGTTGCCGTTTTTGCTCAAGTGCTCGGTGACATGGCTCGCTTCGAGCGCGGGCACGTGCGCGAGCACAATGCCATGTATACGTGCACGAAATTCAGGTGAAGGACGGCCAATGACCTTGATCGGATAATCAGTCGGAAAAGTCAGAAGCTCGGTGTCACTCACCACGGCTGTCCGGAAAGCTTGCGCTTATATTGTTGCAGTTCATTGTACACGCGATGCCAGATGCGGCCCGGCCTGCCGCTGCCGACGGGCGCGCCGTCGAGGGTGGTGACCGGCAAAATCTCGCGCAGCGCCGAGGAAATCCAGATCTCATCAGCAGCGCGCAACTGCGCCTCGCTCACCGGCATCGCGCGCTGAGAAATGCCGGCGCGTGCGGCGAGTTCCTCGACTACGCCGCGCGTGGTGCTGGGCAGAATCCCGGGCGACTGTTCGGGGCTACGCAGCTCGCCTTTGATCACCACGTGCACGGCCGATGATGAGCCCTCGGTCAGATTGCCGTCGCGCAGCATGATGGTCTCGGCGGCGTTCGACTCGGTGGCGAGTTCGCGCAGCAGAATATTGGCGAGCAACGAGATTGCCTTAATGTCGCAGCGCGCCCAACGCATGTCCGGCGCCGTGACGCAGGCGATACCGTGCTCACGTATCGCGGCCGACGGCAGCGTCAGAGGTGCGCTGAAGACAAACACGGTGTGCGAAAGTATCGGCAATGGCGCCTGATTGCGGCCACGCTCCACCCCGCGAGTGACCTGCCAATACAGGGCTTGGTCGGCACTGCCGTTCTTCGCCAGCAGCGATGCGAAGATATGGCGCCACTGCTCATTCGTGTGCGGATCTTGCATGTGAATGGCGGCGAGGCTGCGCGTCAAGCGCGCCGTATGCGCGCCGAAGCGAAACGGCCGATCGGCGTATACGGGCATCACCTCGTAGACGCCGTCGCCGAACAGAAAGCCGCGATCAAACGGCGAGATGCGTGCCGCCTCGAACGGCAGATACTCGCCGTTTACATAGCAGGTGGGCAGCGGCTCAGCCACGTCGACTCGAGTTTCATGGTGCTGCGGGTTATTTGAACCACAGTTCGATACCGTCAATCATGCGGGTCCAGAGTCCGCCCGCAGGATCCGCCACGAGCGCCACGAGCGCCGAGCGTACGATCACATCGCCGTTAGCCGCGGTGACCGTGAACTCGCCGACGTTCTGGCCGGCCGCGATCGGCGCGATCAGCGGTTGTTTGACCGTGACGGCTGTGTGCAAGACGGCAAGCTGGCCGCGGCCGACGGTGACATAAAGATCAGCGGGCGAGCCGGCGGCGACCTCGGTTGTTTGGCCCTTGTAGACGTGCGGTTTGACGACGAGCTCGCCGCGCGCCTTGACCTTGCCAGTCTCGAAGAACGTGTAGCCATAGTTGAGTAGTGCCGCGCTGGCATCCTCGCGCGCCTTGATGGACGGCGAGCCCAGCACCACTGAGATGAGGCGCATGCCGCCGCGCTTGGCAGACGTGATCAGGCAATAGCCTGCCGAGTCGGTGTGGCCGGTCTTGATGCCATCGACAGTCGGATCGCGCAGCAGCAGTCCGTTGCGGTTGTGCTGTGTGATGTTGTTCCAGGTGAATTCGCGCAGCCCGTACCAGGTGTAATACTGCGGGAAGTCATGAATGAGCGAGCGCGACAGGAGCGCCATATCGCGCGCAGTCGTGTAGTGATTGGCGCTCGGCAGGCCGTCGCTGTTTTCAAAGTTGGTCGACTTCATTCCCAAGCGCTTGGCGTAGGTGTTCATGATTTGAGCAAATGCAGCCTCGGTGCCGCCGACCTTTTCGGCCAGCGCAATAGTGGCATCGTTGCCCGATTGCACGAGCATGCCCTTGATCAGAACCTCGGCCGGGATCTGCGTGCCGACCTGCACGAACGTGCGCGAGCCTTCGGCTTTCCAGGCATGCTCGCTGATGGTGACCATGTCGTTGAGTTTCAGCCGTCCTTCCTTCAACGCCACGAACACGGCATAGCTCGTCATGAGCTTCGTCAAGCTTGCAGGCTCCATGCGCTCGTCCGCGCGTGTTTCGGCGAGCACGCGTCCACTGTCGTAATCGAGCAGGATATAGCCGCGCGCCTCGACGGCCGGCGGCTGCGGAATCGGGCTGCCGGCAGCCGCCGCTGCTGCGGCTTGCGGTGCTGCAGGTTGCGCAGTCGTGGCTTGGGCTTTTGGCGCCGGGGTGGGGGCTGCGAGCGCGGCCGATGACATGACTAACAGCAAAGCTCTCAAAAATAAGCGCGACATTCCTTGCGACCCCACGAAATATTGACGTTGAAGATGTTCGATTCTAGCGGAAGCGCGCGTGCCTGGGTGCGCGCAAACTCTCTATTCGGGCGCGAGCCGCGCATCGGGGATGCCCAATTGCGCTAAGCGGCTTGCGAGTGCGTCGAAGTCTGCGACGCTTGCAACCGGGCCCACGCGCACGCGAAAGAGATGTCCCCTGCTCGCAACTGGCGGCACCACGCTCACGCCGCTCATGCCGGCGGCTTGCAATCGCGCGAGCAGGCGCTCGGCGTTGCCCTGGTCGGCAAACGCCCCGGCCTGCATATAAAGCTCGGGCGGGGGCACCTCAGCGGCCCGGGTGAGCGTGTCCGGGGCTGCCGGAGTGACCGCGCGCACCTCCACGAGCGTTGTGCCTTCGCGCAGCATGTCGAGCTTACCGGCCGCGCTATAAGAGAGATCAATAATGCGATTGGCAACGAACGGACCGCGATCGTTGATGCGCACCACGATGCTCTTGCCGTTTTTGAGATTGGTGACACGCGCGTAGGCGGGCAGCGGCAGGGTCTTGTGTGCGGCCGTCATCCCGTACATGTCGTAGGGCTCGCCAATTGAAGTGCTGACGCCATGAAAAGTAGGGCCGTACCAGGAGGCGACGCCGCGTTCAACGTAGCCGTCGGCTGATGCCAGCACGAAGTAGCGCTTGCCGAGTACGTCGTAGAAGGGCGGATTGCCGCGGCGGCTGCGTACCTCAAAGTGCGGTACGGCGTCCGGAATGGATGCGAAGTCGCGCGGACGCGTTGGGACCGGCGCCGGCAATGCCGCAGGCGCTGCCCCCGTGGGCTCGGCGGCCGGGGGCCCGCGGCGCGGGGCGCTTGCGCACGCGGCCAAAAGCGAAAATGCGCACAGGAGCACTAAGGTGCGCGCGCACCTCAAGGCGGCGTGCTCGGCGGCATGCGCGCGAGGATCGCTTGCGCCAAATCGTGCACGGCCATCGCATAACGCGCGCTGTGGTTATAGCGCGTAATCACCTGGAAATTCCTGAACCCCAGCCGATACGCCGGCCCATCGCTCTCCTCAGCGCTCACAAGTACCACCGGAGTCGCGGCCGGTTCTGCCAATTCGCTGTCGACGCCCTGCGCGTTCAAGTCGTCGAGTGTTTCATTGAGGTCGAGATTTTTCAGATCAATATGAAAACTGGCACCGGGCTCGATGATCGCCGCGCTCATAACGGGGGCCGCAGGCTCCCAGCCATGTTCGCGCAGAAAGTTTGCCATGCTCGCAAAGATGTCGGACCAGTCATTCCACAGGTCGATGTGCTTGTTGCCGTCCGCGTCAATGGCAAATTTACGGTAGCTTGAGGGCATGAACTGCGGCGCTCCCATCGCGCCTGCATAGGAGCCCATGACCGTCAGCGGGTCGAGGTGCTCCTCGCGCGCCAACAAAATGAACTGCTCAAGCTCGCTGCGAGCAAGCTTGCTGTGCACCGCCTGACCAAACGCAAGCGTCATAAGCGCATCGAGCACGCGGTCATGGCCCGTCATATGGCCGTAAAACGTTTCACAGCCAAGGATCGCGACCAGATATTCTGGAGCGACACCGCGCTCAGCCGCGATGCGTTCGAGCAGCACTCGATGCTCGAGCCAGAAATCAACGCCTGCGGCGATGCGCTTCGCGGTGACGAAATGTGCTCGGTACTCCCACCACGCGAGCACGCGCTCGGCGGGCTGCTCGCTGCGTTCGATGATCTTTATCTGCGGCACTGCATGGCGCAGAATTGTGCGGACGGCACGCGGTTGCAGATCGTTGCGTTTGGCGATTTCGCTGATGAAGTCGCGGATGTCGGCACGATTGAGATCGAAACGAGTCGATGGTTGCGGTGCGGTGCCGGCATCGGCGGGCGTCAGCTGCACGAGCGCTGCGAGCAGCAACAATCGCCATAGTGTATGCAGATGCGCTCGCACTCCTAGGAGCCCATCAGTTTGCGATGCGAATACAGCGACATCAAAATGCCAAAACCCGCGAGCAACGTCACCATCGAGCTGCCG
>DATCBZ010000393.1:0-5831 GCA_036511555.1 Steroidobacteraceae bacterium | reverse complement strand
AACGCGAGCGCGCGACCGTCATCATCAGTTGCCAGAATGCGATTGTTGAGCGTGACCACGTTGTACTGCGAGCCCAATCCCCGTACTCCGATGTACTGGCCTTCGCCGCCGGTGGTGCGCGTGATGGTGACGCCAGTGATGTGCCGCAGCGAATCGGCGACGTCGTCATCCGGAAACCGGCCCAATTCGAGCGCGTTGATCGAATCGAGAACGATATCGGCCTTGTGTTTGGTGTCGAGCGACTTTGCGAGGCTCTCGCGCAAACCCGTTATCACGATCGTTTGGAGTTGGGGCTCCCCTGCCGTACTCGCGGTCGGTTCCGGGGTCGTCTGCGTTTCCTGTGCCGCCACCGGCAGCAGGAACGAAACAGCCAGGCCCGAAAAAAGAAGAATCCCCGCACACACTCGGTATTGGTTCAGGTGCATGGCCGTCCCTATAGTATTTTTTATATGAAATAAAACGAAAGCCGAAGTAGCCGTAGTACTTTCATTTCATTTCCATTAATATTTCGGATATCTTCATCTGTGTCAAGTCACGGCTATGGAGCGGCCGAAAAGCAATGTACCGAAAATGAGCGGTGGACATCCTGAGAGGCCGAATCCTTGGCCCCGAAGGTCCGAAGGGATTCGCTAAACTCGTCAGCCCGAGGGGTTCCCAGGCAGCGCGTGAAAAAATTAAGAGCCAGCAGACGTCGGTTCCTGCAGTTTGCGGCCGGTGCGAGCGTCGCATCCGGTACCGGCTTACTGAGCGCGCCGGCGCGCGCTGATATTGCCGCAGCCGCCCCTGAAAGCGCAGCAGCGGCGTTTCTCGGCGACGACCGCATCCTCATCGGATTCGATTCGAACATGCGCTCGCGGATCTGGCATCTGCGCGCGGCAGGGGACGTTCGCAAGACGGCGCTCACCGACTGGGCCGTCTCCGAAATCCTGCTGCTCAAAGATCGTTCGCATCTTCTTGATTTCGCCTTGGTCGAGCAGTCAAAGGAGGCAATTGATGGGCCCTTTGGTGCGGGGACCCGCCTGCTGATGACCGGTGTGTCCGGCGCGCACCTGCAGAAGACGGTCGAGGTCGAGTTATTCCGGCGCTATCCGGGAATGGCAATCTATCGCGTGACGTATCGCAACCTGGCACCGCATGCCGTGGCTATTCGTGGTTGGACGAATGCGGGGCTGCGTCTTGCGCCGCTTCAGGTGCGCACCGGCGCGGATGATGCCGCGCAGATAAAATTCTGGTGTTACTGCGGCAGCACGCATTCGGACCGCCGCGACTGGGTGCAGCCGGTGCGGCCCGGGTTCGAACAAGAGAACTTCATGGGCATGTCCGCGAGTGATTACGGCGGCGGCACGCCCATTGTCGACGTCTGGCGCCGCGACTGTGGCGTTGCTATCGGGCATTTGGAGATGACGCCGGAGGCGGTCTCGCTTCCGGTCAGCTGCAACGAACGTGGCGTGAACCTTGCACTGACCGCATCCGTGGAACGCGTGCTGCAGCCGGGCGAGGAATTGAAGACGCACGAAACGTTCGTCGCCACGCATTCTGGCGACTACTTCGCTGTGCTCGACACGTATCGGCGCATGATGGCTGAGCGAGGATTTCGGTCGCCGCGTGCGCCGCCTTCCGCCTACGAGCCGATCTGGTGTGCGTGGGGCTATGAGCGCAACTGTACCGTGCAGCTGATCGAGGACACGCTGCCGAAGGTCCAGGAACTGGGACTGCGCTGGGCGGTCATCGATGATGGCTGGCAATCCAACGTCGGCGACTGGAAAGCGAACCGCCAGAAGTACCCGCGCGGCGACGTCGACATGCAACAGCTGGTCGAGAAGATTCGTGCGAAGGATCTCAAATCGCGGCTCTGGTTCGCACCGCTTGCCGCCGCGCCGGGCTCCGATCTCTTGCACGACCACACCGACATGCTGCTGCTCGACAAAGAAGGCGCGGTGCAGAACATCTCGTGGTGGAACAGCTTCTATCTGTGCCCCGCTTATGAGAAGACTGTCGATTACACGGTTGCGCTGGTGCGCAAGTTTATTGGCGAGTGGGGCTACGCGGGCTTGAAGATCGACGGTCAGCATCTGAACGCCGTGCCCCCTTGTTTCAATCCCGCGCACCGGCACGCCCGGCCCGAAGAATCGGTGGAAAAACTGCAGGACTTTTTTCTCGCAGTCTACGAAGCCGCAGTCAAGATCAATCCTGAAGCGGTGATCGAATTGTGCCCGTGTGGCACCTCCTACTCGTTCTTCAATTTCCGCTCGTTTAACCAGGCGCCGGCTTCCGATCCGGAGTCATCCTGGCAGGTCAGGCTCAAGGGCAAGACGTTGAAGGCATTGATGGGGCCGAGCGCTGCGTTTGCCGGCGATCACGTCGAGTTAAGCGAAGGCGGTCGTGATTTCGCATCGACCGTGGGTATCGGCGGAATCATCTCCACGAAATTCACCTGGCCGCGCGATCCTAAACCGAAGGACTCGTTCCTCTTGACTCCGGAAAAGGAGGTGCTGTGGCGCAAGTGGATTGCACTCGCAAGCGAGCGGCAGTTGCCGCTTGGCACTTATCGCGGCGAGCTCTACGACATCGGCTTTGATAAACCGGAGACTCACGTGGTCGAGAAGGGCGGCCGTTTCTACTATGCGTTCTACGCGCACGAGTTCAGCGGCACCGTACCACTGCGTGGCTTGGCTCCCGGGCGCTACCGCCTACGCGACTATTTCAATGACCGCGACTTGGGAGAAGTTTCGGGCGCGCACAATACGCTGCAAATAGCAGTCGCGGGCTCGCTGCTGATCGAAGCGATTCCGGTATGAATGCGGCCGAAGGCGGCCTCTTGATTGAGGAGCGTCGACGACGCATCTGCGATTTCCTGCGCGCGGAAGGGCGCGTGACCGTCGAGGGCCTCGCGACCCGCTTCGGCACCTCTCAGGTGACCATCCGCGCGGATCTGTCGGTGCTCGAATCGGCGGGGGCATTGACCCGCACTCATGGCGGTGCTTTGCGGCGCGAGGAGGAGGATGAGCCGCTCAACGTCAAAGAGCTGCAACACCACGCCGAAAAAATCAGAATTGCCCAAGCCGCGGTCGCTCTCATTCGCGACGGTGAAACGCTCATTCTCGACTCCGGCACGACGACTGCGGAGATCGCGCGCGCAATTCGCAAGACCGATCTCAAATCCATCAACGTCATTACGAACGCATTGAATCTTGCAACGCTGCTCATGGACGTGCCGTCGGTACGGCTGATCGTGCCGGGCGGGTTCCTCAGACGCGAATCAAATTCGCTCTCCGGACCGATGGCCGAGGCGTCGCTGGCCAATCTGCAGGCAGACCGGCTGTATCTCGGCGCTGATGGCCTGGATCCTGAAATAGGCGTCATGACGCCGCACTTCCAGGAAGCCGAGCTCAACGCCAAGATGATCCGCATATCGCGTCAAGTCGTCGTGGTTGCAGATTCTTCCAAATTCCTGCGGCGCAACGTGTCGCTGATTGCCAAAGTGGACCAGATTCACATGCTGATCACGGACCGCGCCGCGCCCGCACCCGCCGTCGATGAGTTGCGGCAACGCGGTGTTGAAGTTCAGCTGGTATAGGCATCTGCGCGGATTAGCTGTCTTTGTTGTTGCGCTCTTCGGGGTGTGCAGCGCCTATGGCGGAGCCGCTAGCGCCGCGGGCGCTTTCGAAAACCGTTACTACTCGGCAGCCGATTTTCCGCTCGTCGAGAAGATCGATGCGCACATGCATATCCATGGCGTGGCCGATCGCTTCATGGCGCAAGCCATTCACGATAACTTCCGCATCCTGACGATCAATGTCGACTATCCGGATTTCCCGGCTCTTGCCGAGCAGGAAAGTGCCGCCATCTCCTTGCGTCAGCGCTATCCAGGACGTGTCGCATTCGCCGCTACCTTCTCCGTGCAGGGGTTCGCTGCGGCGGACTGGACGCAAACTACATTGGAGCAGATTGAGGCTTCGCTGCACAAAGGCGCCGTGGGCGTGAAAATCTGGAAAAACATCGGCATGGCGCTCAAGGATGCTGATGGTCAATACGTCATGCCGGATGACCGGCGGCTTGAGCCGATCATCGCAAGACTCGAGCATGACCACGTGGTGCTGCTCGGGCATCAAGCCGAGCCGCTCAACTGCTGGTTGCCGTTTGAGAAGATGACCGTGCGCTCGGATCAGGAATACTTTCGCGAGCATCCTCAGTATCACATGTACGAACACCCGCAGATGCCTTCGCACGAGCGCATCCTCGCCGCGCGCGACAGAATGCTGGCCGCGCATCCCGCGCTACGCTTCGATGCGGTCCATTTGGCGTCACTCGAATGGGATGTGGATAAGGTGGCGGAATTTCTCGACCGCTTTCCAAACGCCGATGTAGATCTGGCTGCGCGCCTGGTACATCTTGAGTTGCAGGCGGCCAGCGACCCTGTGAAAGTGCGCCGCTTCCTGCTGCGCTATCAGGATCGAATACTGTATGGCAGTGACGACAACTACGGACCGCAAGATGCCGACCTGCACGCGGTAGCCGAGGTGCATTCCGGTTGGGTCGAAGACTGGCGCTTCCTCGCGACCGCCGCGCAGATGCGCTCGCCGGACTTTGCGAAACCCTTTCGGGGTCTGCAGCTGCCTCGCGAGGTCATTGATAAGATCTACCGCCGCAATGCCGAGTCCCTGTTCATCGGTGCCTGGAATGCGGCGCCATGACGCGCTGCATCAGGTGGTCGGCAGGATGTCGCAATAGTTGAAGCGCGCGGTGCGCATGATGCACTCGCCGGCTTTACAGCTTATCGGCTCTTTGAAAATCGGACCCGCATAAACGAACGAATGATACTCACCGTTCTCGCCGCACGGGTCGGCGCCTGGCGGCAGGTCATGCAGAAGTTGCAAGTCGATTTCGCGTCCCGCAAAGGATGCGCTGATGGCCTGCGTATCAACGCAGCTCAGAATCGCTTTGAAGCCAAGGCCGATAAAGGTTCTGACCAGCTCGTCCGTATCGCGCAGCCATATCGGATACAGACCTGACATACCCACCTGTGCCAGGAGCCTATCCCTGTAGTGTTTGACATCGGCTAGGAATAAATCGCCGAATGCGATTCTGCTGATTCCCTGAGCCTTGAAGCCGATGAGAGTTTCGCGCAGGCGCGTCTCATAAATCTCATTACTGCACTCTTTGGGAATCAGCAGGGTCTGCAGCGGGATGCCTAAGGACTGCGTCTGGCGTTGCAGCAGCTCCCGGCGCACGCCGTGCATGCTGATGCGATCGAAGTCTTCGGTGACTGTCGTCAGGAGCGCCGCAATCTCGAACTTCTGCGCTGCGAGGAGGTGGTACGCCGCCATCGCGCTGTCCTTGCCGCCACTCCAGGACAGCACTACCCGTTCCTTCGACGCACTGCTGCGCTGTGACGGCGTGACTGACTTCATTCGGCGCACCGGCTCGGCCGGTGTGTCGCCAGTGCGGTTCTGTTGCATCATCGTAATTCTTGCAATAGGAATCTCACGGGCCGCAACGCTGCGACATATCCGCCTATGCGCGCCACCGTACGGAGTAAAGGGTGGAAAACACCTAGTGTCAATCTGAGCGGTAATGCGTCGCAATCACGCACTTGCTATTTGGGTGCGCACAGGCTGCCTGCTGATCCGCCCCTGCATTCGCGACGGCAGATGCTGATCAGACCAATTGCTCACGATCAGCAGAGCAATTTTTCCATTCGTTATAAAGGGACTCATCATGAAACGTTTAGTTCTGATTGTCGCATCAGCGACGATGCTTGCTTTGGGCGCCTGTGCCGGTCCGGCCGGACCCGCCGGTCCGTCGGGCAATGCGGGCAACACCGGCAATAC
>DATCBZ010000392.1:0-3742 GCA_036511555.1 Steroidobacteraceae bacterium | reverse complement strand
CCCGCCGCATGCGCGCCCAGTCATACAGCGGATTGCCCCATAGCTGTCCCAATTCGGAAAAATAATCGGGCGGCACGCCGGCGACCGCAACCGGCCTGCCCTCCTTATCCAACTGAAACTGCGAACGGTGTGTCCACACTTCCGCCGAGTCGGGCGCTACGTAAAACGGCACGTCGCCGAGGAATCGCACGCCGCGCTCATGCGCATACACGCGCAGTGCGCGCCACTGTGCCGCAAACGCGAACTGCTCATGCATCAGTTGCAAAATATCCTGCGCGCGCTCCGCCTGCAGGCGTGCGAGCGCCGCAGGGTCGCGATCGCGGTAGGCCACGGGCCACTGCCACCAGGGCGTTCCCGCATGTAGCGAGTTTAGAACTTCAAATAATGCGTAGTCGTCGAGCCAGACGCGCGTGTCGTCGAGGAACTCAGCGTACGCATCGCCTGCGGGCTCGGGCCGCTCGGCGGCATCGATGAACGCAGCATTTCCGGCAAAATCCGAACGCACCCAATACGGCGAACCTGCCGAGCCGGTCGGCCCGAGCGGCAGCACCTGCCAGACACTGAAGCCGGCCTCAGCGAGCCAGTCGATGACCGCGCGGCCGCCGCGACCGAGTGGCGAATCGAGCGAGCTCAAATGCAGGAGCACTCCGGCGCGCCGCCGGTCAAAGACGGGCAGGACTTCATCCGCCATGTGCGCTAGCCCGCCGTGGCGCGCCGCATGACGCCGCCGTGCTCGGGGTTACCGTGGCCGCTCGCCAGCGGCCGCGACAGGTTCTCCGGGGGCGCAAGCTTTAGAACGCGGTACAGATTGACGAGCTGGCGGCGATAGAGCTGATCAAATTGCAGCACCGCATCGGCGGGATTGTAGTCGCCGAACCACCAGAACCAGTCGGAGCTCTCGCACAGCGCGAGCTGTCGCTCGGCAGCAATCTTCTGCGCAGCGCCGCCTTCACCGTCAAATGACACGCGGTCAAAGGCGAGTTTGGCCTCGCACAAAAGGTCCCACGCCGCATTCTTCGCTGGATCTCCCATCCACGTTGCAAGCGTACCGTTCACCCAGCTGCCCGCTACCACGTGCGCAAGCGCGGCGGGTGGCAAAGCGCGCGCGACGCACTCGGACAGCGTCGTCAGCTCCAGGGCGGGATGCGACGCCAGCGCCGCGTACAAGGCGCTTAGAAAAAAATAGCCGTTATAGGGGTAATGCTCCCAGGCATTCTCACCGTCAAGCGCGATCAGCACCGCATGCTCGGGCGCGCCCGCGAACCTGCCTGCCAAGGCGGCGAGCTCCTGCACGAGGTTGGCTGCCGCGTCATCGCCGCGCCAGGTGGCGTAGCTGAAACCAATAAGATCGGACAAGGTGTCTTCGCGGAAAAAACAATTCAGCTGCGTATCCGCGAAGCGGTACGGACGATTGAAGTCGCGCTCCTGCACCTGCCGTGCGGGGTCGCCGGCGGTAAGGCTTGCGCGCAGCACGTTGGCGCTCGAGGCGCTCCAGCGGAACTCAAACTTGTCGATGAGGCGCAGGCTCGCCTCACTGATGGCGCCCTCGGCAGGCCAGCAGCCGACGGGTGTTTTGCCAAAGGCCTGCGTGAAGATGCGGATGCCTTCGCGCATATGCCATGCCGCGCGTTCCGCTCCGCCCGGATAGCCGGTGTGCCGCGGCAGCGCTGTGCTCGGCTGTGCCTCGCGCGCAGCGTCAAAACTGATGAGCAGCGGCAGAATCGGATGCCCGTAGGGGGTGAGCGAAAGCTCGCAGCGACCCGCTTCGCTCAAGGCGCGAAAGCGCGGAATGACGCTCGCGACGAGTCGGCCGATTAGCCCCAGGAGCTCGCGCCGGTCGGACGCCGTAAAGGCGCGACCCTGCATCGTGAGCTTAGCCACCACAGGTTCGGTGCGGCGCACGGTTTCACCGAGCCACGCGAGGTGGTACCACACCGCAAGATCGTGCATGAATGCATCCGATGCATAGTCGATGCGCGCCGGCGTTGCAAAGGTTTCCGCAAGCGTCGCCAATTCAAGATACGGCGCAAAGCGCTCGATCATGTTCTTGCGCTGCGCGCGCAGACAGGCACGCAGGAGATCAAGCCGCGCGGCACCGAATGGCACCGCCTGCGGCCCCAGCAGCGCCAGTACCGGGTCCGGCAGCGCAGCCCCTGATTGCAGATGCTGCGCAATCCGCGCGCCAATCTCCTGCAGCTGCTCGATCAGCAGCGGTGCGAAATTGACGACGGCGCGGGCGCTTGGCGCAGCTTCCAGATGCGCCGCCATGTCGACATAGTCTTTGATGGCGTGCAGATAGGTCCAAGGCAGCACATATTGGCCGCTGAGTGCATCGCGGTACTGCGGCTGATGCATGTGCCACATGACCACCACGGGCAGCCGCACCGGGCCTGTCATCGAGTGGCAGCGTCCAGGCGGCGCAACATGCCAGCCGTCACCAGCACCACACCCTTGTCGGTGACCTCGAAGCGGCGCTCATCGGCACCGCGGTCGACGCCAATCTGCATGCCGTCGGTGATCACGCAGCCCTCATCAATGATCGCGCCGATGACGTTGCAGCCTTTACCGATCTCGACGTGCGGCAGAATGACTGCGCGCTCGATGCGCGAGCGTTCATCGACGCGCACGTCTGAGAACAGGAGCGACTCGCGCACCACGGCGCCGGAGATGATGCAGCCGCCCGACACCATGGAATTGACTGCCATGCCGCGCCGCTCAACCTCATCGAGAATGAATTTCGCGGGCGGCGAATGCACCTGATAGGTCCAAATGGGCCAGTCCTCATCGTAAATATTGAGTTCCGGCCGCACGTGCACAAGTTCGATGTTTGCCTCGTAATAGGCGTCGAGGGTACCGACGTCGCGCCAGTAACTCTGCGCGCGCGTCTTCACGTCCTGGAACGGGTAGGCAAAGGTCTGCAGCTGATCGATCGCCTTGGGCAGAATGTTGTTGCCGAAGTCGTGCACGGAATTTTCGTCGTTGGCATCCTCGGCAAGCAGCTTCTCGAGCAGACGCGTGTTGAAGACGTAGATCCCCATCGAGGCGAGAATTGATTCGGGCTTGCCGGGCATGGTGTCGGGCACTGCAGGTTTCTCAGCAAACTGCGTGACGCGATTCCATTCCGTGGCGGTGAGTACGCCAAAATGCCGGGACTGCTCCTTGGGCACTTCAACCACGCCGACGGTAATGTCCGCACCCTTCTCCACGTGGTAGGCGATCATCGGACCATAGTCCATTTTGTAGATATGATCGCCGGCCAGCACCAGCACGTGCTTGGGGCGATGCGAGAGGATGAGCTCCATGTTTTGGTAGACGGCGTCGGCGGTGCCGCGGTACCACATCTCGCCGATCTGCTGCTGTGCAGGAATCACTTCGATGAATTCACCGAACTCGCCACGCAGATAGCTCCAGCCGCGCTCGACGTGCTGGATCAGCGATTGCGCTTTGTACTGCGTCAGGATCGCGATCTGGCGGATACCTGAGTTCACGCAATTCGACAGCACAAAGTCGATGATGCGGAATTTGCCGCCAAACGGGCTTGCAGGTTTGCAGCGATGCTCGGTGAGAGCCTTGAGGCGCTCACCGCGGCCACCGGCCATGATCACTGCGAGTGTCCCGCCGGTCAGACGACTGACGTAACGACCGGAGGAGGCGCGCGCAGGATGTCGGGGCATAGGTTTTCGTTGAGACGCGTTTTTGTGCGGCGGACTTCTGTCTACACGCCCGACCGATGGTGAGTCAA
>DATCBZ010000391.1:0-8509 GCA_036511555.1 Steroidobacteraceae bacterium | reverse complement strand
GGCCGCTCTATCGGTTCTATGTGCGGCGCGCGAGCCACTACGCACCGCGCTGAATGAGCGGGCTCAAACGCGCCAGGCGCGCCAGCGGATCATTGAGCTCCAGACACTCCTGCTTATCGGACAGACTCATCGGCAGAATCTCGGCGAGACGGCAGCCAACCCAGCTTGCGTCATCGAACCGCAGCGTTGCCTTCTCGTAGAAGTCGCCCAGTTCCGGCAGGACCTTGCGCAATAGTTGCCCTAAATATTGGTACTCGCCGGGCAGCGCGACCTCCTCTTCGGCGGCAAGCAATTCCACTTCCCCGAGATTCAGTCCATCACTTTGCACGCGGCGCGCATTGAGCCTGAATTTGCGCAAGCCCAAGCAGATGATGCCAAGAAGGCCATCCGGCAAGGTCGTGAAATCTGCGATGCGCGCAGTGGTGCCGACGGCCGCGCTTGCCTCGAGCGGACCGCTCTCCGAGCCGCCTGTGATCAGCACGACGCCGAATGCGGTCTCCTCGCGCAAGCTTTTGCGCACCATGTCGATGTAGCGCGGTTCGAACACGCGCAGCGGCAAGGGGCCGCCGGGAAACAGCACCGCATGCAGCGGAAAAAGCGCCATCTCAGAAACGCTCGATCCGGACTCAGCCATTTTCTTAGTGAGGAAATCGAGTGCCGAGGGCCGTCAGCAACTTTTCGTGCAGTCCGCCGAAGCTGCCATTACTCATGACCAGGACCTGGTCTCCCGGGCGTAGGGCGCTTGCAAGATCGGCAGTGAGAGCGCTCAGGTCTTGACGCACGTGACCGCGCTGCCCGAGCGCCGTCATGACCGTACTCACGTCCCACCCCAGGTCGGCAGGCGCGTAGAACCAGACCTCGTCCGCGGCGGCAAAGGCCGGCGCGAGGCAATCGCGATGCACTCCCGCACGCATGGTGTGCGAACGCGGCTCGAGCACCGCGACAATTCGCGCCCCTTTGACGCGTGCCCGCAAGCCCGCAAGCGTCGTCTGGATGGCGGTGGGATGATGGGCAAAATCGTCGAAGACTGCGATGCCGCCCACTGCACCGCGCAATTGCATGCGGCGCGCGACACCGTTGAAGAACGACAGAGCCTGGATCCCCACCTCGATCGGCACGCCAGCGTGGCGTGCGGCGGCGAGCGCGGCCAACGCGTTGTCGACGTTGTGGGCGCCGATCAACGACCAGCGCACCTGTCCCAGCACGCGTGGACCTTCGAGTACTTCAAAGGATGAACCGTCGGCCACTCCATTGGCCGGACGGCTCGTCCATAAGGTGTCGGCGCCGGGTGCGCGACTCGCGAAACCCTCGCACGGGGTCCAGGCGCCCATCGCAAGCGTGCTACGCAGGCGCGCGTCCGCCGCATTCCAGATAATCCGGCCGCTGCCCGGCACGGTGCGCACGAGGTGATGAAACTGGCGCTCAATGGCGGCTACGTTGTCGTAGATATCAGCGTGGTCAAACTCGAGGTTATTGAGCACCAGGGTGCGCGGCCGGTAATGGACAAACTTTGCGCGCTTGTCAAAAAAGGCCGTGTCGTATTCGTCGGCCTCAATGACAAAGAACGGCGCATTGCCCAAACGCGCGCTCGTTGCAAAATTTGCCGGCACGCCGCCAATGAGAAAACCGGGCGCAAGACCGGCATGCTCGAGGATCCAGGCGAGGATTGAGGAGGTCGTGGTCTTGCCATGCGTCCCGGCGACCGCCAAGACCCAGCGGCCCTGCAACACTTCGCGCGCGAGCCACTCGGGGCCCGAGGTGAGCGCGATGTCGCTCTCGAGCAGCGCCTCGATGACCGGCATGCCGCGCGTCATGACGTTGCCGACTACCACGACGTCCGGCCGCGGTGCGAGCTGCGCGGCATCGAATCCCTGCACGAGCTCGATACCAAGCGCCGCCAGCTGCGTACTCATTGGCGGATAGATGTCGCGGTCCGAGCCGGTGACGCGGTGGCCGCTCGCCTTCGCAAGCGCAGCTACACCGCCCATGAAGGTTCCCGCTATACCTAAAATGTGCACGTGCATAAGGCTTCAGTCGGATTTGTCAGAAAGCAGGACGAGCAAGAGCGCCTGCCCGGCCAGGACCTCGAGGATCGCAAGCGCCACACAGGCGGGCATCGGCCATTCGAGCGCCGCCTTCAGCACACGCGAAGTCACCGCCAACATCCACACAATGACGGCAAGGCCGACGAGGAACACCGGAAAACGCCACGCATCATTTTCGGCCAGCTGGCGGATGAGCCAGACCGAGGCGATCTGCAGTGGCGACAGTACGATTTGATACCCGAACACGGCGGTGGCGGTCTGCAGGAAACGCTCGGGCCGGCGCAGCAGCGCGAGCAGGAGCGCATACCAGGCGAAAGTGAACAGGACATCGACCACGAGCTGTCCGAACCAGCCGCTGACGGGCGGCAGGACGGCGCTGACGAGACAGTAGATGAGGAAGTACCCGGCCGCGGTTGCCACCAGCAGCGTCGGCGATGCGGGCAAATCCTGCGGACCCTTGCGCATGAACGCAATTTGCACAAATAGACGGACCAGCTCCTTCATGTCGGTCAGGTCCGCGGTGTATTCCGATATGCTTCGGGGAAGTCCGATTGTACAGATCACGTCGAACGCGTTGCAGCCGATCATCACCACCACCGCCGCCCTGGAAGAGTTCGCCGCACATCTTGCCGCCGCGGACGCCATTGCCGTCGACACCGAGTTTCTGCGCGAGCGCACCTATCGCGCCGAGCTGTGCCTGATTCAGGTGGCAAGCGGCGAGCGCGCCGCTTGCGTGGATCCGATCCTGCTGACGGATGTTGCGGCGCTGGTGCCGCCCTTGACCGCAGCGCGTCCGCTGAAAGTGATGCACGCCTGCCGTCAGGATCTGGAGGTGCTGTATCCGGTGGCAGGCCTCGTCGGCCCGATTTTCGATACGCAGATTGCAGCCGCACTGACGGGCGCGCCCGCGCAGGTCGGCTACGCGGATCTCGTGCGCAGGCTTTTGGGACAGGATTTATCGAAAGCACAAACCCGCACCGACTGGTCGATTCGGCCGCTGTCTGCCGCACAGATCGAGTACGCGCTCGATGATGTGCGTTATCTCTTGCCGCTGAAGAACATCCTTGAGACCGAGATCGAAAAACTTGGCCGCAGCGCGTGGCTTGCCGAGGAACTGGCCGCGCTTGGCACCGCCGACACCTTTACCGTGGAGCCGGGGCGCGCCTGGCTGCGCGTGAAGGGACTGCAGAACATCGATGCCGGCCGCGCCCGTCTGTTGCAGGCACTGGCCGCCTGGCGCGAGCGGCGTGCGACCGAGCGCAACCGGCCGCGCGGCTGGATTCTGGAGGAAGGCGTCTTGCGCGAGATCGTGATGCAGATCCCGCGCACCGCCGAGGAACTGGCGGCAATCGAGGATCTGCCCGCAAGCCTACTCAAGCACTGCAGCAACGACATTCTCGACTGCGTGCGCACCGCCGATATAGCCGACCCGCCGCCGCGCCTTGATCCACGCGCGCGACCGGATCCTGCCAAAACTCAGCTCGTGCGCCGGCTCGCCGATCTCAATCAATCGATCGCGGCGGAACTTTCGATGAGCGCCGAAGTTTTGACAACACGCCGGGAGCTTGAGCAACTCGCGGACGGGCGGCGCGACGTGCCGGTACTGCACGGCTGGCGGCGCGATGTCGTTGGCGAGCGATTGCTTGCGGGTTTGTAGTCAAACAGGCCAGAGCGCCTGTGCGCACTCGGTGCTAAAGTAGAACTTAGTGGACCCGAACAAACACGAAGCGAATGATTTATTAGAGACTGAGCGCGCCGCACGCGTGGAGGCGGAGCGCGCGAGTCTTTTGAAGGATGAGTTCCTGGCGACGCTCGGCCACGAACTGCGTAATCCCCTGAATGCGATTCTCGGCTGGGCCCGCCTCATGGAACTCGGACGCCTATCGGCCGAGGAAGCACACGGCGGAGCGCAGACGATCGTGCGCAATGTGCGGGTGCTATCGCAGATCGTGAGCGACGTACTCGATGTGAGCAGCATGGTGAGCGGCAAGACCCGCATCGATCCGGAAGAGACCGATGTGTGCGAAGTCATCGAAGCGGCGCTCGAGAACCTGAAGCCGACCGCGCAGGCGCACGGCATCGAACTGCATAAGCATTTCGGCGCACCCACCTGCATCGTGTTTGGCGATCCGCATCGCCTGCAGCAGATCATGTGGAATCTCTTGAGCAATGCGGTGAAATTCACGCCGCGGCGCGGCCGTGTGGCGGTGAGCCTGGAATGCACGGGCGCGAGCGCCCGCATCGCCGTCAGCGACACCGGCGATGGTATTCCGCAGGAGGCTCTGCCTTTTATTTTTGAGCGCTTCCGACAGGCGCAGACGCCGCACGGCGCGAGCAATCGTGGACTGGGTCTCGGGCTTGCCATCGTCAAACAGCTGGTCGAGCTGCATGGCGGCAGTATCGCAGCGCAGAGTGCGGGTGTCGGCCATGGCACGACATTCACCGTGATGCTGCCGCGGCTTGCCTCACTTGAGGAATTGGCAGGCTCGCGTCCGGCGGAAACGAACGGCTCAAACGGCTCATTGGCACGCGGCTGACGCGCGGTTTACGGCGCCTCAGCGCGAGCGTTTGGGGGTGGTGCGTTGGCGCGTGCCCGGAGCGCTGGAAGCTCCAGCCGGCGGCCGGTGTCGACCGGCAAGCGGGGTGCGTTTAGCGATCCCCAAAGCTGCATCCAGGCGCGCGGCGACCTCGCCCACCGTGCCTTCGGCCTTGATGGCGCGCAGCAAGCCGCGCTCGCGGTAGAAATCGACCAAGGGCTTGGTTTTCTCTTCGTACACCTTCAGCCGTTCCGCAACCGTCTGCGCATTGTCGTCCGGGCGCTGAAACAGCTGATGCGGCCCGTCGTGATTCGGGCAGGTGTCCTGCGGCGCGTCCCCGCCCGCGGCAGCGGACAGGTTGAATACGCGCCCACAGTCGCGACAGGTCCAGCGTCCGGCGATGCGGCGCACGATCTCGTCGCGATCGACCTCCATCAGTGTCACGGCATCAAGCGGCTGACCGAGCTTGCCCAGCATCGCATCCAGGGCCGTTGCCTGCGCGATATTGCGCGGGAAACCATCGAGGACGAAGCCTGATCCCACGTCGGCTGCAGCCAACCGCTCGGCAATGATGCCGAGCACGATGGCATCTGCCACCAAGCCGCCGGCATCCATGGCGGCTTGGGCTTGCTTGCCGAGGGGGGAACCTGCCGTCACGGCGGCGCGCAACAGATCGCCGGTCGAGATTTGTGGCATGGCATGTTCGCGCGCCAGACGCTGAGCCTGGGTGCCCTTGCCAGAGCCCGGCGCACCCAAGAGAACGATTCGCATAATCGACGAGACCCGCCCATGTGCGGCAGAAGGGGCGCCACGTTACCGGCGCCTTCCGGTGAGGTCAAACAAGGAGCGCACGACTGTGCCGCGGACGCCCGCCCTGCGCTATTCTTCGGGATTATGAAAAACCCCGCCAAGAAGAACGCTTTTTACGCCCAATCAGGCGGCGTCTCGGCCGTAATCAATGCCTCCGCGTGCGGAGTGATCGAGACCGCCCAGCGCCACGGGCGACACATCGGCAAGCTCTACGCCGGACGCGACGGCATCGTCGGCGCGCTCACTGAAAACCTCATCGACGTCAGCCGCGAGAGCGCCGCGACCATACGCGGCCTGAAGTACACCCCCGCCGGCGCATTCGGTTCAGCACGCTTCAAGTTAAAGGGACTCGAGCAGAATCGCGCCGAATATGAGCGGCTGATCGAGGTTTTCCGCGCCCACGATATCGGCTACTTCTTCTATAACGGCGGCAACGATTCGATGGATACCGCGCTCAAGGTGTCGCAGATCGGCGCGACCCTGGGCTACCCGATCACCTGCGTCGGCATACCCAAAACGGTCGATAACGATCTGCCGCACACCGATTGCTGCCCGGGATTCGGCTCGGTCGCCAAATACATCGCGGTGTCAACACTTGAGGCGGGGCTCGATGTCGCCTCCATGGCGCGCACCTCCACCAAGGTCTTCGTGCTCGAGGTCATGGGGCGACATGCGGGCTGGATTGCCGCAGCCGGCGGCCTTGCCGGCAAGAATTCCAAGGAGCCGCCGCACATCATTCTCTTCCCCGAGCTGCCATTCGAGCCCGAGAAGTTTCTCGCGCAAGTGAAGCACAGCGTCACCCAATACGGCTACTGCGTGGTGGTGGTCTCCGAGGGCGCTGCCTACGCGGACGGCAAGTTTGTGGCCGACGCCGGCACCACGGACGCATTCGGCCATACGCAGCTCGGAGGGGTTGCCCCGGTGATTGCGCACATGATCCGCGAGGCCCATGGCTACAAGTACCACTGGGCGGTCGCCGACTACCTGCAAAGAGCGGCGCGCCATATCGCCTCGCGGGTCGATGTCGAGCAGGCCTATGCAGTCGGCAAGGCCGCGGTGGAGCTTGCCGTCAAGGGCGTCAACGCGGTGATGCCGACCATCGTGCGGCGCGCCTCGCGTCCTTACAAGTGGAGCATCGGACACGTGCCGCTCGCACAAGTGGCGAACGTCGAGAAGAAGCTGCCACGCTCCTTCATCACCGCGGACGGCTTTGGTATCACGGCGGCTTGCCGCCGCTATCTTGAGCCGCTCATTGAGGGCGAGGCGCCCCCGCCCTATAAGCACGGCGTACCGCAATATGTGCGCATTCGCGGGGTCTTGGTGCGGCGCAAGCTCAAGACGCCATTCAAGATCTAGGAGCCGCCTACCCCCGCAAGGACGAGGGTCGCCTGTGCTATAGTCCGCGCCCGCGTGCGGCCGGACAGGCGTTGTAAAAATGTGCCGGGTTCGCCGAAAGAACACCAACTAAATGAAATCCGGGGAGGATTGCTGATGGATCCCACATCGTGGCTGTGGCTTGCTATCGCGGCCGGCCTGCTCGCCGTGTTGTACGGCGTCGTCTCAACGCTGTCGATTCTGCGCCTGCCTACCGGCAACGCGCGCATGCAGGAGATCGCGGCCGCGATCCAGGCGGGCGCAAAGGCCTATCTCAACCGTCAATATTCGACCATCTTTGTCGTCGGCGTGGTGCTGTTCATCGGCATCGGCTTTGCGCTGCACAGCTGGGCGACCGCGGGCGGCTTTGCCATCGGCGCGTTCCTCTCCGGACTCACCGGCTACATCGGCATGAACATTTCCGTGCGCGCCAACGTGCGCACGGCGCAGGCGGCGCACGGCGGCTTGAACGCCGCGCTCAACGTTGCCTTTCGTGGCGGCGCCATCACCGGCATGCTGGTCGTGGGTCTCGGACTCATCGGCGTCACCGGCTATTTCGCGCTCCTGCGCCCCTCGATCGGCGATGCAGCAGCGTTGCATGCGCTCGTGGGTCTTGCCTTCGGCGGCTCGCTCATTTCGATTTTCGCGCGCCTGGGCGGCGGCATATTCACCAAGGGCGCGGATGTGGGCGCGGATCTGGTCGGCAAAGTTGAAGCCGGTATCCCGGAGGACGATCCGCGCAACCCAGCCGTCATCGCGGACAACGTCGGTGACAACGTCGGCGACTGCGCCGGCATGGCCGCGGACTTATTTGAGACCTATGCGGTCACGCTGATCGCAACGATGCTCCTCGGCGGCCTCCTGTTCGCAAACCAGAGCGCCGATGCGGCATTCGCCGCCATCATCTATCCGCTCGCGCTGGGAGCCGCTTCCATTGTCGGGTCGATCATCGGCACATTCTTCGTGTCGACGAAAGATGGCGGCAAGATCATGAACGCGCTCTACAAGGGCGTCATTGTCTCCGGCCTCGTCTCGGCAGTGCTGTTCTACTTCATCACGCAAAAGCTGATGCCGGCGGAAGCGTCGGCGCTGTTTGGCTGCGCACTCATCGGGCTTGGCCTGACTGCGGCGCTCATGATGATCACGGAGTACTACACCGCGACAGAATTCGCACCGGTGCGCGGCATCGCAGCCGCATCGCAGACCGGACACGCGACCAACATCATTGCCGGCCTTGGCATCTCCATGAAGTCGACCGCGCTGCCCGTCATCGCAGTGTGCATTGCCATTTGGGGTTCGTACCACTTGGGCTCGCAATACGATGTCGGCCTGTATGGCATTGCCATTGCTGCAACGGCGATGCTGTCGATGACCGGCATGATCGTGGCGCTCGATGCCTACGGCCCGATCACCGACAACGCCGGCGGCATCGCCGAGATGGCCGGACTGCCGAAGCAGGTACGCGACATCACGGATCCTTTGGACGCGGTCGGCAACACCACCAAGGCCGTGACCAAGGGCTACGCGATCGGCTCGGCGGCACTCGCCGCGCTTGTCTTGTTCGCGGACTACACTCACAACCTGCAGGCCGCCGGCAAGCTCGTCGATTTCTCGCTGTCCGATCCGGCAGTCATCATTGGGCTCTTCATCGGTGGCCTGGTGCCGTATCTGTTCGCCGCCATGGCGATGGAAGCGGTCGGTCGCGCCGCCGGCGCCGTCGTGGTCGAAGTGCGCCGCCAGTTC
>DATCBZ010000390.1:0-4569 GCA_036511555.1 Steroidobacteraceae bacterium | reverse complement strand
GTACGTTGCAAGCTGGATGAGCCCGGCTGCTACGCTCTTCGTACACATCTTCACGCATCGGCGATTTGCCTACCCGTTTGAGGTCAAGGACTCGGCCGATTGGATGGCCCGGTACTTCTTCACAGGCGGTCTCATGCCGAGCGATAATCTGTTGCTGTACTTTCAGCGCGACGTGACGCTCGTTGACCACTGGCAGATATCGGGTCGCCACTATCAGCGCACGAGTGAGGCGTGGCTTGCCAATATGGATCGCAATCGCAAAACAATCATGCCGCTCATGGCCGAGACCTACGGAGCAAGCGCGCAGCTGAAGTGGTGGGTCTATTGGCGGGTGTTTTTCATGTCCTGCGCCGAGCTTTGGGGCTATGAGGGCGGGCGCGAGTGGCTTGTATCCCACTACCTGTTCGAGAAAAGATAGCTCACGTTCCTGGGGCACGCTTACAGCGCGGCTTTGTCAGTAGGATCTGCACGTCCCCAAGCTGTCGCTCAATGAATCCGCCCTCGCAATAGCAGAGGTAGTACTCCCAGAGTCGCAGGAACGCATCGGAGTAACCGAGTGCTTTGATTTCCGGCAGACGCCTGAAGAACGCCGCTCGCCAGCAAGCAAGAGTAGTCGCATAGTGCGGGCCGATGTCGACTAGCTCGAACACTTTCATATCCGTCGCGTGCCGAACCGAGTCGCACAGCGCAGCGATCGAGGGAATAAAGCTGCCCGGAAAGATGAAGCGCTGGATGAAGTCTACGCTGCGCAGTGCCGCCTGATAGAGCTGGTCGCGAAGAGTGATGGCCTGCAGCAGCATCATGCCATTGGGCTTCAAAAGAGCGCTGCATCTGCCGAAATAGGTATCGAGGTAGGCATGCCCGACGGCCTCCACCATTTCAATCGAAACGAGTTTGTCGAACTGACCGCTAAGGTCGCGATAATCCTGCAGCAGCACTTCAACCTGATCAGCCAACCCAGCCGCCGCGATTTTCTTTTTGGCCAGAGCATACTGCTCGCCGGATATGGTCGTGGTCGTCACGCGGCAGCCAAAGTTGCGCGCTGCGTAAATGGCAAAGCCGCCCCAGCCGCTGCCGATCTCGAGCAGATGATCGTCTGGCTGCAGATCCAATTTTCTGCAGATGCGCTCGAATTTGGCTATTGACGCATCCTGCAAGGACGCATTCTCGTGCTCGAAAATCGCACATGAATAGGCCATGGTTTCATCGAGGAACAGGGCGAAGAAGTCGTTGCCCAGGTCATAGTGCGCCGCGATGTTGCGGCGGCTACCGTCCTTGGTATTGCGACTCATGAAATGCAGGCAGCGCATTATTGGCCTGCTCGCCCACGCCCAACCTTTCTCCATGGCAATGAGGACGTCGGCGTTCACGACCATGATACGGATCAACGCCGTAAGATTGTCGCAACGCCAATAGCCGTTGACATATGATTCGCCGGCACCGAGGCTGCCGCCAAATGCGACGTCGGGCCAAAAATGCTCGTGCAGCACTTCTATAGTCGCGGTAAGGCTGCTGCCGGCACGGCCAAATCGTCGGCGCGTGGCATTTTCGACGATCGTTATTTCGCCATCGGCAAGCGCCGTCAGCTGCCTCGTTACGAGTAGACACGCAAGCCTGACTGTCCACGGGGTGCTGGAGGCTCGGCGCGAAGCGAGCTGCACCGCGCGTTCAGCGGGAATGATGCTGGCTTTCAGGGACATCGGTCGCAATCCTATCTGGATGAGTAAAGACGGGCGTGCGTTTAAACCACAGGCGTAGCGCCTGCCAGTGAATGCCAACGGCCACCTGCGCGGTCATGAGGGGGAAGCCAATGAGCGCCCCTGCAAGCGAGCGGTTCGTGATGGGCTTGCGCTGCAAGTTGAGGGTTGCATCGAAGACTTTGTGATTGGGCATCGCCTGATCAAAGTTCTGCATACGCACGAAGAGGCGCTCGCCGGGAGCCGACATGCGCCAGCGATAGTGCTGCTGCATCGGCATGAATGGGGAGACGTGGAAGCTCTTCTCGAAGCGGAACTGCCAGCTCGCGGCATTGGCGCGCGCACTATCCACGGCCAACACGTAGGAGTGTTGTTCCTTCCAGGGTGTATTCGTGATTACAGCGACGATAAATTCAATTCGCTCATCAAGTGCATCGAAGCAGTAAAAAAAGCTCACCGGGTTAAAGCAGTAGCCAAAATAGCGCAGGTGCGCCAGCAGGCGGATAGGGCCGCTCGGCACGCCACCGGTACGCGCGAATACGAGCGCGCGCACAGTCGCATCAAGCGGCAGGCTTCCATTGCCATCGAGACCTTGCAGATAATCACCGCGTACGAACCGCGCCGGCGCGGGGCGACGCGTTGACCACAGCCAATAAGGATCGAACAGCCGCGGCAACTCAGCAAGATCCAGATACAGCATGAAAAGCCGATATTGGAACTGGTGCTCCCTGGGAGCAAAGCGCCGATGTTTAACCCACCCGCTGTAAATCGCGCTGTGCATCGGCCGTGTCCTGTGCAAAATGCGCGAGCGCGCGTTGAGCGCTGACCACGCCATCTTCGTGGAATCCATATCGCCAATAAGCGCCGCAATAATAGGTTCGCTTGCCTCCATTGATTTCGCGCTGGCGGCGTTGTGCCGCAACGCCTGCCGGCAGATAGATGGGATGGCTGTAGCTGAAGCGGCGGATGATTTTTCGCGCATTGATGGCGCGCTCGTGATTGAGCGACAGCAGAAATCGCCGCGGCGCGCTTAACGACTGCAGAATGTTCATGTCGTATGTCAGAGCAACCGGGTTCTGATAGTCAGCGAGCAGGTGATAATTCCAAGCGGCGCGCGCGCGGGCGCGCCGCGGCAGGACTGACTCGTCGCTATGCAGAATGGCCTCGTTCTTGGCATACGGGAAGGCACCCAGTACGACGCGCTCAGCACTGGTGGGCGCAGCCAATATCTGCAGCGCCTTATCGGCGTGGCAGGCGAGAAACACGGAGTCGAAACTTTCGCTCGAGCGACCGGCAACAAAAAGCAGCGTCTGGTGCGAGGTTCTGTGAATGGCGCTGACCGGGCTATTCAGGCGCAGCGCGGCGCGCGGACATGCAAGCAACAAGCGCCGCACGTATTCGCGCGCGCCGCCCCGCACCGCGAGCCACTGCGGCCGGTCGTCGATGGTGAGAAACCCCTGCCGGTCGAAGAAGTCCACGAAGAACCGCGCCGGGAAGTCAAGCACCTGCGCGGCAGGCGCGGACCATATTGAGCGGGCCATCGGCAGGATGTACCGGTCAATGAAACATTCGCCGTAGCGTTGAGCGGCGAGATAGGCACCTAGCGTGAGTTGGTCGTCCTCGCCTGAAAGGAGTTCTTTTGCCTCACGATTAAAGCGCAAGATATCGGCGATCATCTTGAGGAATGACGGCCGCATAAGATTAAGTCGCTGCGCAAACAGCGTGTTCAGCGTCGCGCCGTTGTACTCGAGGCCTGTTGCCTCACAGCGCAAGCTGAAGCTCATGTTCGACGCTTGCGAGGCGACGCCGAGCTCCGCGAGCAGCCCGCAGAAATTCGGGTAGGTGCGCTCATTGAAGACGATGAAGCCCGTATCGATCGCGACTGCGCCATCGTCTGAGACGACATCGACCGTATTGGTATGGCCGCCCGGGTAGTCGTTGGCCTCGAAGATTGTGACGCTGTGATGCGGTGCGAGACGCAAGGCACAGTACAGGCCGGCAATCCCGGCGCCGACTATGGCGATGCGCACGGCCGTGCCTTCATGGTACGGATCTTGAGCGGCACTGGCCGCAGGTCCGAGACGATCCCGAGTCCCGCAAGACCGCGCAGCAGGTAATACGTTATATCGATCTCCCACCAGAAAAATCCCTGCCGTGCCGATGCAGGGTAGCGATGGTGGTTGTTGTGCCAACCCTCGCCCAGCGTCAGAAGCGCAAGCCACAGATTGTTGCGGCTGTCGTCGCCGGTATCAAACCGCTGACTGCCGAAACGGTGAGCAAAAGAATTGATGGAGTAGGTTGCGTGATAGCACACGACGGTGGAAACGAAGAACCCCCAAATCAGCATCTGCCAGCGGGTTGTTCCAAGATTGGGAGCCACGTGCTCAAGAACGATACCCAGCACAAACACCGCCACCGCCAATCCGACTGGCACCAAGATGTCGAAACGGTCCAACAGGCGCAGCTCCGGAAAGCGCGACAAGTCGCGTACCTGGCTCATGTCGGCCACAAAATAGCGCTTCGATAGAAACCATCCCATGTGGCTCCAGATGAAGCCGCGGCGTGTTGGCGAGTGCACGTCGCTGTCCTTGTCCGAATGTGCATGATGGTGACGATGGTGGGCTGCCCACCATATCGGTCCGCGTTGCACCGCCGACGCTCCGAGCACCGCAAAAACAAATTGGCCGATGCGCGAGGTCTTGAAAGAGCGGTGCGCGAAGTAGCGATGGTAGAAACCGGTGACCGCAAACATGCGCAGGAAATAAAGGAAAGTCCCGACGGCCACCGCAACGAAACTGACGCCCACCCAGATCACGCCGAGGCACGCGATATGCATGAGCGCGAACGGCACGATGCGGCCCCATTCGACACC
>DATCBZ010000389.1:0-3414 GCA_036511555.1 Steroidobacteraceae bacterium | reverse complement strand
CTCAGCGTCTGCCCCGCGGCGCAGTGGCTGCTCAATCATCTCCACGCCGAGCTCAAAGAATGCCGGTGCAATGGCAACGAGTTCCGCAAACGTCCAGCCCTGATTAGCATCAACGACGATGCGAACATCGGCGCGCGCCTTGCGGATCGCCTGCAGCCGCGCAAGCGGCCGATCGGCGTCGAGTTTGATTTTCAATAATCCGTGGCCGGCGGCGGCAGCGGCTTTGTCCGCCATCTCCTGCGGAGTTGCCTCGATGCCAATCGTGAATACCGTTTCGAGGGACTTGGGCGTAACCCCTGTCAGTTGCCAGATCGTGCGGCCGCTGGTCTTGCATTCCAAATCCCACAGCGCGCAGTCGATGGCGTTTCTGGCGCCTCCGGGCGGCAGAAGTTCCTGCAGTTGAGCCCGGTCGAGGCCGCCGCGCAAACGTCCCGCAATGCCTTCAATCTGCACACCGATGCTGTCGGCTGTCTCCTCGAGATAGTAGACGCCGAGAGCCTCGCCCCGCCCTGTTGAACCGTCGTGCGACAACTCAACGACGACCGACTCGAAACTGTCCCAAACCTTACCCGTGATGCGAAACGGCCGGATCGCAGGCCAGCGCTCGATGTGCATGCTGAATTTCATGGCGGAAACTCTGCCATGAGCCGTTCGCGCACCGCTGCGGTGCCGTCAATCAGAGGATCTACACAGGGCAAGCCCGTCTCCTGTGCGTAGCGCTGCAGAAGTTCGCCGCGTGCAGCCGCGGCAACCTTGGACGTATCAAGCGCGACGCCAACGCAGCGGATGAGCGGATTGGTAAGCGCACCGATGGCAATCGTGCGCTCGATGACCGCAGCGATTCGCGGCAGCGGAAATTCCGGCCAACCGGAGATCGTATGGCGCAGCGGATCGTGACATACGACGAACGCATCGGGCTGCGAACCCACGAGGAGCCCGATCGTGACCTGCAGGTAGCCTGGGTGAAAGATTGCCCCCTGTCCCTCAACGATGTCCCAGTGATCGGCGTCATTGTCCGGAGAGAGCATTTCGGCGGCCCCCGTGACAAAGTCGGCGATCACCGCATCAAGCGGAATGCCACGGCCCGCGATCATGATTCCCGTCTGTCCGGTGGCGCGAAAGTCGCTCTTCACGCCGCCTGCCCGCAGGTCCCGAGCCAGCGCCAGCGCCGTATACTTTTTGCCGCTGGCGCAGTCCGTGCCGACGGTCAGCAGGCGCCGACCTCGGCGCTTGCGTCCGGTACCCACCGGCAAGCCTTCCGGCGGCACACGTACATCGATGAGCCGCGCGCCACCGGCGACGGCTGCCTGCGCAAGTCCAGGCAGGCTCGCCAAACGCATGTGCAATCCGGCGACGATGTCGATGCCGGCGCTTGCGGCACTGTTCAAAGTCTCGACCCAATGAGATGGAATGCCGCCGCCGACCGCCGCCGATCCAATGATCAAACTGCGCACACCGGCCCGTTTTGCATCGGCAACGGCGAGTTCAGGAACCCCGGCATCAACCCCGCATCCCGGCAGGCGCAATTGCCCGGCGCAGTGTGCGCGCCGCCAGTACACGAGCCCAAGGCCGGTCTTGCCGTAGGTGTCATCGGCGGTATCGCCGAAGAAAACGACGAACGGCACATCAAAGTGAATGGCGGCGATACTCAAGGGTTCTGCTCAGGAGGTTACTGGTAGGGCTGTGTAGATTTTAAGCGCTGCCGAGGCGGCCCCGCCCCAAGCGCATGACGGGATTGCACCACATCGGACAGGTTTAATGAATACGTTTACGTCGGCTGGAATATTCACCACCAAAGCGCTGCGCCTTGCAACAATCTGTGCCGGCAGTTCACAGTCCGCGAACGTGCACGATCTCAAGGGCCGGCGGGAAGAAGTCGTTGTCAAAATTCTTAAAGTCGCTCCTTGTGGGCACCGCGCTCGTGTTCGGGACATTGCTGCCGGTGCATGCCGCGGTCGTGGTCTCATCGAAGCTCTCGAGCGAGTCGGCGATGATCGGCCAGATGATCCGTTTGTTGCTGAACGCGGCGCAGATCGAAACCATAGACCGCACGACGCTCGGCGCGACCTACGTCGTTAGAAAAGCGCTGCTTGCCGGCGAGATCGATCTTTATGTGGAGTACACCGGCAATGCCGGTTTTTTCTTCAACCTGCCGACCGATCCGGCGTGGAAGGATCTGCGCAAAGGCTATGAGCTGGGAGCGAAGCTTGATTACGCGGTCAACAGGATCGTATGGCTGACCCCCGCCAACGCCAGCAACGCCTGGGCGCTGGCAGTGCGCAAGGATGTGGCGCAAGCCAACAATCTCAAGACCATGAGCGACTTTGCACGCTGGGTGTCAGGCGGGGGCAAAGTAGTACTCGCCTGCTCGGCTGAATTTGCCAATGCGGGTACGCTGCGAGCGCTTGAGAAGGCCTACGGCTTCGCGATGCGCTCGGAGCAGCTGATCGTGCTCGCGGGAGGGGAGACCTCGGCGACCATCGGCGCTGCAGCGGCCCGCACCAACGGCACCAACACAGCGATGGTGTACGGCACCGACGGCAACATCGTGGCAGCGAATCTTCTGGTCCTGGAGGACGACAAGCATGAGCAGCCGGTCTACGCACCCGTGCCGATGGTGCGCGAGGCAGTCCTTACCGCGCACCCGACTATTGCCGCGATTGTAAAACCACTCATGGAGAGTTTCAGCCGGGATTCGCTGCAGGAGCTGAATGCCCGAGTCCAGGTGAACGGCGAGTCTGCAAAGTCGGTCGCGGAGGACTACCTTAAAGCGAAGGGGTTCCTCAAGTAAGCTTCGGCCGCGGCTGCGACGGACCCGCAGACTGGTCTTTTCGAATAGCAGTCACTTCCTCTTGTAGGTGCGATGAAAACAACAACGGCACGCCGGGGTGCGATCGACCGGTTGGGCGCAGTACTCACCCTGGTTGGGGTCGCCGCGCTGGTATGCCTGCCGTTTGTGGTCTTCAAGGCGAATCGGATTCTGCCGGGCGATGCGCGTTCCCTTTCACAGGTCTTGCCGCCCGTGAAGGTCCTCACCTTCTACGGCATTTTGATTCTGGCCGGTGTAACCGCGCTGGGTATCGCCAGCGCCCGCCTGCGGCTTGCCGTGGCGTTGGTCGCGGTTGCCGCCCTGGCGCTTACCATCGGTGCGGCGGGCGATGCGCTCACCCCCATCGGCAATAAGGTGGTACGCGTGTCACCGGGTACCGGCTTCTGGGTGCTGCTGCTGTGTCTTGGCTTGATGGCAACCGATGCGATCACGCGCCTGCGCCCGGGGCCGGGTGTGCGCGTGCTATTTCTCGGTCTGTTCGCGGTGCTTGCCGGGGCAGCCTTTGCCTCCGGCATTCTTGATCATCTGTCGGTGATGCGCGAATACGAAGTCAACGCCAGCCGCTTTGCGCTCGAGGCGCGTCA
>DATCBZ010000388.1:0-8233 GCA_036511555.1 Steroidobacteraceae bacterium | reverse complement strand
CGACGAGAATACCGCGGCCGAGGTTTTCACGGCCGAGCCACTGCGCCATCGCCTGCGCCGGCAGCAGCACTTCAAGCAAGCCGGCGAGCAGAAATCCCAGTGCAATCTCGATCCACACGCCACGCAGCAGCCGGCCGCTGGCTTCAATGCCGGCGAGCGGCAGGCGCACGTCCTTCGCGAACGCGAATACCAGCGCCACGAGCACGAGCGCCAGAAGAATGTAGAGGCTTGCATCCATTTTACGGCGCGGGCGTTTCAATCGCGGGGTCCGCCCGGTCCCCAGGCCGGATCGAGGTACGCTGCGTAGGTGGTATCGAGCAGGTGCCAGAGGACTTCGGTTTTGCGGATGAGAGCTGCAACGCAGCGGCTCTGCAGCTCGTAGCTCGTGGCGTGGGTCGTGACATACTCAAGTGCTTCGCCGGAATCTTTCTTCGCTCGCGTCACGCGGGCACGAAAGTAGGCGAGCATTTCCGGCGCCACCCATGGGTAGTGCGCCTCCCAGGCAACGATGCGCTTTGCCATGATGTCCGGTGCAAAAAACTCCGTGAGCGAGGAGGCGACCGCCTCAAGCAGCGTTCGCTCGCGCACCAGCTGCACGTAGGCATCGCAGGCAAATACGACCCCGACCAGCACCGAGCGGCAACTGCTGACTTCCTCTACATCAAGTCCCACGCCTGCGGCGAGCCGCAGCCACATGGCAAGGCCGCCCTCGCCTTCGGTCGTACCGTCATGATCCTGGATGCGACGGATCCACATGCGCCGGAAACCCGGATCGTCAGACTTGGAGAGAATGAGCGCGTCTTTGATCGGGATGCGCGTCTGATAGTAGTAGCGGTTCAGGACCCACTGCTGCAGCTGCGCCTGAGTCAATTTTCCCGCGTGCATCAGGATGTGATAGCGGTGATGGTCGTGATAGCGGCTCGCGCCCTCGCGGCGCAGCCATTCGGTGAATTCGGCGACCGAGAGCGGCGCCGTCACAGTTCGAACTCGAGCCCATCATAGGCGACACGCCAACCCGCTGCGCTCACCGCCGCGTGCTCGGCGGAATCCTCGCGCAGAATGGGATTGGTATTATTGATATGAATGTAATAGCGCTGCGGCACGTTGATATGCGCAAGCTGCGCAAGGCTTCCGGAAGCGCCGCCGATCGGCAGATGCGACATGTCCTCGGCGCGCTTGTCGCCAAGGCCGAGCGCGATGAGCTCATCGGCAGCCCAGAAAGTGCCGTCAAAGAACATGCATTGCGTACCATCGATGGCCGCGAGCACTTCCGGTGTAATCGCGGCGACGCCCGACAAATACACAAGCGTGCGGCCGTTGGCGCGATCACGGATGCGAAAGGCGACGTTGTCTTCCGAGCTTGGCGCAAAGCGCGCGCGCAGGTGCAGCGGCGGCTGCCCCGGCACCGCAACTGCGGTCACTTCAAGTCCACTCGCACGTCCGTCGAGGCGCTTCAGGTCCTGCGCCTGCCCGAGCTTCAAGTCGCGCCAGGTGGTTTGGCCGGCAAAGCGCTCGAGCGTCGCGTAGAGCGAATTGCCTTCGCTGAAGCCGCGGCGCGTCTGCTCGGTCGCATAGATCTGCAACGGGTGTGATTCGCGCAGCGACAAAAGGCCCAGGCAATGGTCCATGTCGCCATTCGTCACGAGGATGCCCTGAATGGGCGAATCGCGCGCGGCGCGCGGATGCAATCCGCCAAAGCTCTCGATTTGCGCGCGGATCTCCGGGGAAGCATTCAGCACGAACCAGGAATCGCCATCGGCACTGACCGCGATCGACTCCTGCGTGCGCGCGCGCGCTTTAAGTGTGCCGTCGCGCACGCCGCGACAATTCGGACAGCCGCAATTCCACTGTGGAAATCCGCCGCCCGCCGCTGATCCCAATACTTTTATTTTCATGCGTGTCGCAACGAGTTCGCTTCACCCTACGAGCTGCAAGGATGAGCGTCAAGACCTAACCGACCCGCCTCGCGGCGCTAGGCGTTGCCTGCGCGCTCAAGGGCGGCGTCGACCGTATTCGACAGCAAAAATGCGATGGTCATGGGCCCGACCCCGCCCGGCACCGGCGTAATGGCGGAAGCGACGAGTCGCGCCGCCGCGAATTCGACGTCGCCCGTTAACTTGCCATCCTTGCCCTTGTTGGTGCCGACGTCGATCACGACGGCGCCCGGTTTGAGCCATGCGCCTTTGATCATGTGCGCGCGCCCGACTGCGGCGACCATGATGTCGGCGCGCGCAACCGTCGCGGCGAGATCCGGCGTACGCGAGTGCGCAATGGTGACGGTCGCGTTCGCCTCGAGAAGCAGCAGTGCCATCGGCTTACCGACGAGGATGCTGCGCCCCACCACCACAGCGTGTTTTCCGGCTGGATCGCAGCCGGCCTCTGCGATCAGCCGCATGCAGCCGCTGGGCGTGCAGGGCCGCAGGCCGGGGCGTCCGACCATGAGAAGTCCCGCATTCTTGGGGTGCAACCCATCGACGTCCTTTGCCGGATCGATGGCGTCAATGATGCGATTGGAGTCCAAATGCTTCGGCAGCGGCATCTGCACGAGGATGCCATCGACGCTTGCATCGCTGTTGAGTGTTGCGATGAGCGCCAGGAGCTCATCCGCACGCGTCGTTGCCGGCAGATCGTGAGCGAAAGACTCGATTCCCGTCTCGAAGCAGGAGCGGCGCTTGTTGCGCACATAGACGGTCGATGCCGGATCCTCGCCCACCTGCACTACCGCAAGCCCCGGGCGGCGGCCGAATCGGGCGCCGAAGGAGAGCGCGCGTGCGGCGGCCTCCGCGCGCACCTTTGCAGCCACGGTCTTGCCATCGAGCACCACCGCGGGGCTACCAGGCGCGCTCACGCTCGACACCGAAGAGTCCCGCTCAGTATCGATAGTGATCGGGCTTGTACGGGCCCGATTTATCCACGCCGATGTAGCGCGCCTGCACGTCGGTAAGCTTCGTCAGCTCGACATTCAAGGTCGCAAGTTGCAGCCGCGCGACCTTCTCATCAAGGTGCTTCGGCAGAACGTGCACGCCGATCGGGTAGCGCTCCGGATGCGTAAAGAGCTCGATCTGCGCAATCACCTGATTGGCAAATGAGGAGCTCATGACGTAGCTCGGGTGTCCCGTGCCGCAGCCCAAATTCACAAGACGCCCTTCGGCAAGCAGGATCACGCGTTTGCCGTCGGGGAAGACGATGTGATCCACCTGCGGCTTGATGTTGTCCCAGGTGTACTGCTTCAGGCTTGCGACATCAATTTCGTTGTCGAAGTGGCCGATGTTGCAGACGATCGCATTGTGTTTCATGCGCTGCATGTGGTCGTGCGTGATCACGTGAAAATTGCCGGTCGCCGAGACGAAGATGTCCGCCTTGTCCGCGGCATAGTCGAGGGTCACGACGCGGTAGCCTTCCATCGCCGCCTGCAGCGCACAGATGGGATCAATTTCCGTCACCCACACTTGAGCGGACAGCGCGCGCAGCGCTTGTGCGGAACCCTTGCCCACATCGCCGTAGCCTGCGACCAGCGCGATTTTGCCGGCGATCATGACGTCGGTTGCGCGCTTGATGGCATCCACGAGCGACTCGCGGCAGCCGTACAGATTGTCAAATTTGCTCTTCGTCACCGAGTCATTGACATTGATGGCGGGGAAGGCAAGTTTGCGCTCCTGTGCCATCTGGTAGAGGCGTTTGACCCCGGTCGTGGTCTCTTCGGTCACGCCTTTGATGGCCTGCAGACGCACCGAATACCACTTCGGATCACTGCGCAATTTTGCCTTGATGGCAGCGAACAGCGCCTCTTCCTCCTCGGACTGCGCTTTGGCGATGACGGAGGGGTCGCTCTCGGCGCGCGTCCCAAGGTGCAGCAGCAAAGTCGCATCGCCACCGTCATCCAGAATCATGTTGGAGTAATTGCCGTCCGGCCATTCAAAGATCTGATGCGTGTACTGCCAATAATCCGTGAGTGATTCACCCTTCCAGGCGAATACCGGAATGCCGGCAGTGGCGATCGCAGCGGCCGCATGGTCCTGGGTTGAGAAGATGTTGCAGGAGGCCCAGCGCAGCTCGGCGCCCAGCGCCTTCAAGGTTTCGATCAGCACCGCCGTTTGAATGGTCATGTGCAAAGAGCCCGAGACGCGCGCGCCTTTCAGGGGCAGGCTCTTCGCGAATTCCCTGCGGATCGCCATGAGACCGGGCATCTCGCCTTCGGCGATCGTCATCTCTTTTCTGCCCCAGCCGGCGAGATTCATGTCGGCGACGCGGTAGTCGCTAAAGGTGCTGGAGGGCGCTTTTAAGTTGGCATTCATCAATCGTGTTCCTTAAATTCGCAAGGTGCTCAGGCAGCGCGGGCACGCGCGGAAGTGGCGCTCTTGGCGTCCGCCGCAAGTTCGGCCGCCTGCTCGGTGCTCTCCCAGGTGAAGTCACTCTCGGTGCGGCCGAAGTGTCCGTAGGCTGCGGTCTTCTGATAGATCGGGCGCACCAGGTCCAACATTTCCCGTAACCCATAGGGCGTGAGATCAAAGTGCTTTCTCACGAGCGCCGTCAGGCGCTCGTTCGACACCGTGCCCGTGCCAAAAGTCTCGACCATGATCGAGGTCGGCTCGGCGATGCCGATGGCATACGACACCTGCACCTCGCAGCGCGCCGCAAGCCCGGCCGCAACGATGTTCTTGGCGACATAGCGCGCGCCATAGGCTGCCGAGCGATCGACCTTGGACGGATCCTTGCCGGAGAACGCACCGCCGCCGTGCCGCGCAAAGCCGCCGTAGGTGTCGACGATGATCTTGCGGCCGGTGAGGCCACAGTCGCCTACCGGTCCGCCCACTACGAATCGGCCGGTCGGGTTGATGTGGTACTTGGTGCGTTTGTCGATCCATTTGGCCGGCAGCACGGGCTTCAAGATTTCCTCCATCACCGCCTCGCGCAGAGTCTTCGTGGAGACCTCCGGGCTGTGCTGAGTTGAGAGCACGACCGCTTCAATGCCGACCGGCGCATCATTCTCGTAGCGCAGCGTGACCTGGCTCTTCGCATCGGGACGCAACCAGGAAAGCTTGCCTTTCTTTCTGACGTCGGCCTGCTTTTTGACGAGGCGGTGCGCAAGCGTAATGGCAGCGGGCATCAGCACATCGGTCTCGTTGGTCGCGTAGCCAAACATGAGGCCCTGGTCGCCGGCGCCCTGTTTCTTCTCGTCCTTGCGGTCGACACCCTGCGCAATGTCCGGCGACTGTTTGCCGATGATGTTGACGACGCCGCAGCTTGCGCCATCGAATCCCATGTCGGAGGAGTCGTAGCCAATGTCGAGTACGGTCCTGCGCACCAGTGCTTCCACGTCCACCCACGCGGTCGTCGTCACTTCGCCCGCGACGATCACGACACCGGTCTTGACCAGCGTCTCGCAGGCGACCCGGCCGCGCTTATCCTGAGTCAGGATGGCATCCAAGACGGCGTCGGAAATCTGATCCGCGATCTTGTCGGGATGCCCTTCGGATACCGACTCGGACGTAAACAAATAGCTGTTTCCCATGTACCTGTCCTGCTGTGGAGTGGGTTCAAATAACTGCGCTTTGCGCTCGCGCGAATCGTGCCTGCGCGTGCTCTGCCGGCAGTGCCATGCCAAAACTCTGGTGAAAGCGGCTCGCAAACTCCGCCGGCGTAAAGCGGTGGTTCTGCGTGCCGCGGACCTCGATCTTCAAGGCTCCCATGAGGGATGCGATGCGACCGGTCACCTCCCAGTCAAGACCGTGCATGAGACCATGAATGATACCCGCGCGATAGGCATCGCCGCAGCCGGTCGGATCGACAATGGCGCGCGGCGTGGCGCTTGGAATCGTGAGCTCGTGTCCCTTCGTATAAATCACGGAGCCCTGCGGCCCCCGGGTCACAATGAGCGCGCGCACGCGCTCCACAACGTCCGCGACGCTCCAGCCGGTCTTCTGCTGCATGAGCTGCCATTCGTAATCGTTTACCGCAACCCAGCTCGCCTGGGCTATGAAAGTCTTCAGATCCGGCGCCTCGAACATGGGCAAGCCCTGCCCCGGATCAAAGATAAAGGGGATGCGCGCCGCTGCGAACTCGGCCGCGTGCTCGATCATGCCGCGCCGGCCATCGGGCGCGATGATCCCCAGCGTCACATCACGCGCGTCGATGACTCGATTCAAGTATGCATGTTGCATGGCGCCCGGATGAAACGCCGTGATCTGATTGTCATCTTGATCGGTTGTGATAAAGGCTTGCGCCGTGTGCTCGGTATCGATGATTTTGACGTAATCCCGAGGCACGCCGTTCTTGGCCATCCACTGCGCGTAGGGCTCGAAGTCGCGCCCGGCGGTTGCCATCGGGAAGCCCGCGTCGCCCAAAAGCCTGAGGTTATAAGCGATGTTGCCCGCGCAACCGCCAAACTCGCGTCTGAGCTCGGGCACCAGAAAGGCGACATTCAGCATGTGGATCTTGTCCGGCAGAATGTGTGCGGAGAAGCGGTCGGGAAACACCATGATCGTGTCGAATGCGAGCGACCCGCACACGAGCGCGCGACCGGGTTTTTTGAAGTGGGTGGCTGTTGTCATGGGTCCTGAGTGCGGAAACAGCCCGCTCAAGGCAGGCGCCCGTCCGAGACGGACTAAAAGTGATAATCGCTGCGATTTGCTGCCGACAGCCCCAAGCCTAGGCCACAACGGCCCGGCCCTGCAGGCAATGAGTCAGGATTTTAGCACCACGGCAGGGCTTCGCGCAGCGACGCCGCGCCGCGCCGCGCTTAGGACTGCAAGATGCGCGCGTGGTGGCGCAAATGGTCTTCCATGAAGGTTGCGATGAAATAGTACCCATGGTCGTAGCCGCTCTGATGGCGCAGCGTCACGGGATAGCCAACCTTTTTGGCCGCCGCCTCGAATAGATGCGGATGCAGCTGTTTCTCCAGAAACTGATCACTCGTGCCCTGATCAATGAGGATCGCAGGCCGGCGTGCCGCATCTTTCACCTGAGCCACAAGCTCGGTCGCATCATAGGCACTCCACTTTGCCTTGTCGGTGCCGAGATATCCTGTGAATGCTTTCTCGCCCCACGGACAGCTTCTCGGCGCGGCGATCGGTGCAAAAGCGGACAGCGAGCGGTAGCGCTGCGGATTCTTGAGCGCCATGACGAGCGCACCGTGGCCGCCCATCGAATGGCCAAAAATGCCGACGCGCGTCGGATCGATTGCGAATGACGCATTGACGAGCGCCGGCAGCTCCTGCGTCACATAGGAATACATGCGGTAGTGGCGTGACCACGGCTCTTCAGTCGCGTCGACATAAAAGCCCGCGCCCACACCGAAGTCCCAGCTGTCATTGTCGCCGGGAAGTTTGACGCCGCGGGGACTCGTGTCCGGCGCGATCAGCATGAGACCCAGCTCCGCCGCCACGCGCTGCGCGCCCGCCTTCATCATGAAGGTCTCTTCAGTGCAGGTAAGGCCCGCCAGGTAATACAGCGCCGGCACGGGGCCCTTTTCGGCCTGCGGCGGCGTGAACACGGAAAAACGCATCGAACACGCCGTAGTGGCGGCGTCGTGGCGATAAAAGCCGACGACGCCGCCAAACGAGCGGTGCTGACTGATGACTTCGAATGCGGGTGAAGCCATAAGCGTGCGCCCTAGGCCGCCAGAGTGCCTTTCTTCTTGGCAGCGTCGGTCGCGAGCAGATCCATGAGCGGCGGCGACAGGCAGTCGTACGGCTCAAGACCCAGTTCCTTCAGGCGCGCGCGAATGCCGTCCATCTGGCTGGGTTTGATTCCTGATTCGATGACCGAGGAGACGAACGCGGCGAACTGCGGTGCCGCCCAGCCCTTCTCCTTCGAAAGCTCGACGTGAATGAAGTCGAAGCCGTAGAGCGGGTGCGACTTGTTCTCGATGCGGCCGTACATGTGCACGCCGCAGACGCTGCAGGCATGACGCTGAATGCCGGCGGACGGGTCGACGACCTTGAGCTTCTGCCCATTGGCGGTAACAGAAAGATCCTCGCGCTTGACGACGCCGACGACTGACAACGTCGCGCCCTCGGGCTTCCAGCACTTGGTGCAACCGCACGCATGATTGAAGGCAACGTCACCCTTGATGGCAACGGTTACCGGGTCTTTCGTGCATTTGCAGGTGAGCGTGCCCCCGGCGAAATTTCCCGTGCCTTGCTTTACGCCCTGATCGACGGACGGATGAATAGAAACAGCCATGATGAACCCCTTATCTCTGAACGATTATTGCCTAGATCGAACTCGCGCG
>DATCBZ010000387.1:0-10137 GCA_036511555.1 Steroidobacteraceae bacterium | reverse complement strand
GATGGAACAGCGCCTGGGGGTTAAACCTGTGAACGACATGCAAGGCGTATTGCAGGACATTCACTGGGCGGTCGGTTCGTTCGGCTATTTTCCGTCGTACGTTCTCGGCGCCGTCATTGCGGCGCAGCTGTACGAGAGTCTGCGCCGCGAACTGCCGCAGCTCGACGCTGACCTCGCGCGCGGCGAATTTACCAACATCTTCGCCTGGCTGCGCGCGCACGTGCATAGCCTGGGGGCGAAGATGTCGACACAGGACCTCATGAAAGCGGCGACCGGCAAGCCGCTCAGCGCCGTCGCCTACGTGCGCTACGTCGAAAACAAGTATCTTGAGACTACGGCGAGCAGCGCCGCCGCCTGATCCCGCATTGCCTTGAAGCCGTCGCGAACCTTTCAACGCTTGCAGGCGCATCTGCGCGGGCTTGCCGGCAAGGCGATCGCCGACTTCGGCATGATCGATGCGGGCGATCGCATCATGGTGTGCCTGTCGGGCGGCAAGGATTCCTACACTCTCCTGGACGTGCTGCTGTCGCTCAAGCGCAGTGCGCCCGTGCACTTTGACCTGCTCGCCGTCAATCTCGACCAGAAGCAACCCGGATTCCCCGAACAGGTGCTGCCCTCGTACCTGGCGTCCCTTGGCGTACCGTTCCACATCATCGAGCAGGACACCTACAGCGTCGTCAAGCGCGTGATCCCCGAAGGCAAGACGATGTGCGGGCTGTGCTCGCGGCTGCGTCGCGGCGCCCTGTACCGCTTTGCCGCCGAGCACGGCATCAGCAAACTGGCCTTGGGGCATCATCGCGACGATATCGTCGAGACGCTGTTTCTCAATATGTTCTTCGGCGGCAAATTGAAGGCCATGGCCCCGAAGGTGCTCTCGGAGGACGGCCGCCACGTGGTGATCCGGCCGCTTGCCTACATCGGCGAGCGTGAGATCGCGCGCTACGCACGCGCGCGCGAGTTTCCAATCATCCCGTGCCTTTTGTGCGGCTCGCAGGACAACATGCAGCGCAGCGCGGTCAAGAAAATGCTCGCCGACTGGGAGCTTGAGTATCCGGGCCGCAGCGCTACGATTTTCGCCGCGTTGCAGAATCTTGCACCCGCGCACCTGGCGGACCCGCGCCACTTTGACTTCTCGCAACTGCGCGCGAGCGCCATGACCGATTCGGAAGAAAAAGAACTGCTGCGCCGCCTCGAGCCGCTTGCCGTCGCCGCGGCATGAAGCGTCCGGTGTCGCGCAAGGAGCGTCGCTCAGGCGTGCAGTCGCCCGTGGCGCGCAAGGAACGCCGCGCGGGAGTGCAGCCGCTCGCGCGGCCCCTGCCGAGTACCTACTGGGTGTTGCCCGGACGGCTTCTTGCCGGTGAGCATCCGGGCGGTGAGACGCGCTCGCAGACCCGCGCGCGTTTGAAAGCCCTGTTCGCCGCCGGCATCGACTCCTTTCTTGATCTGACCATGCCGCACGAGCTCGACGCCTACGACGCGGAGCTGCCCGCCGATGCGCCGTATCGGCGCGAGGCCATTCAGGATCACAGCGTGCCGGCCGCACGCGAACAGATGATCCGCATCATCGATTGGCTCGAAAGCGCACTTAAGGCCGGACGCCATCCGTATGTGCATTGCCGCGCCGGCATCGGCCGCACCGGCACCGTCATCGGCTGTCTGCTCGCCGAGCGCGGCCGCAGCGGTGATGAGGCACTGCGCGAACTCAATCAGCTCTGGCACGCCTGCTCGCGCGCAAAAGTCTGGCCGTTCGTGCCGGAGACCGACGAGCAGGTCGAATTCGTGCGCAACTGGACACGTCGCATCCCGGATGCGCCCGCACTGACTGCCGGAGCGCAGGATTTACGCGAGCGTTATCTCGGCGCCTTAGTCGGGCTTGCCGTGGGCGATGCGCTTGCAGTGGCGACGCAAGGAGCGACCCCGGGCAAGTTTACGCCCATCACCGATGTCGCAGGCGGCGGTCCTTTTGCGCTGCCGCGCGGCGCCTGGAGCGACGATACGGCCATGGCGTTGTGTCTGGCCGAAAGCCTCATCGAGCGCGACGGCTTTGATGCACGCGATCAGACACAGCGCTACACGCGCTGGCAGCAGCAGGGTCATCTGTCGGCAACCGGCGAGGCCGTCGGCATTACCGCGAGCACCGGACGCGCGCTCGGACTTGCGCGCTGGCAGCGCAAGCTCTTCTCCGGGTCGCACGATCCTGCGCAGCTTGATCCGGAGCCCCTGTCGCGCGTTGCGCCTGCGGTCATGTTCTTTTACGGCTCACCACAGGTGGCGGTGCACCAGGGATGCGAGGCGGCGCGCACTACCTGCCAGGCACCCATCGTGCTCGAGTGCTGCCGCCTGTTTGCGGCCTTCTTGCACGGTGCACTCGCCGGGCGCTCCAAATCCGGCATCTTCAAGCCCGGTGCGGAGATCCTCGATATCGGCCGCCTGCGTCCGGCGATCGCGGCGCTGGCGAACGACAAGGACGAACCCAAAGCGGCCGTTGCGGGCAAGCGTGTCGACACCGCGCTGCAGGCGGCGCTGTGGGCATTTAAGAGCACCGACAATTTTCGCGCCGGCGCGCTGCGTTGCGCGAATCTGGGCGGCAGCTCTGATGTGATCACGGCGGTCTATGGCCAGCTCGCCGGCGCGCATTACGGCTGGAGCGCCATCCCCATCGACTGGCGCAACAGTCTGATTCATAACTCCTTGATCGTACGCTTCGCCGAGCGCTTGCTGGCGTGCGCGCAGCTTGGGTAAGCTCAGCGCTCCAAGATGAGCAGAGCGCGCGCAATCTCGCGCGCGCCGCCCCGACAAGCTCAAGGATTTACTGAAGATGGCGCAGCGTGTCCGCACCGCGGCATTGCCCTGGATACGTTTGCCGGATGAGGAGCTATTGCAGCTACGCCTGTGCGACTTGGGGCTGTCGGTTGAGAGCTCGCCGGTCAAGGGGTACGTGCGCCGACTGTATTCCGAGCTTGAGGGTCGCGGCATCCGCTTCCGGCCACACGTGTGGCTTGGCGAGGAATGGTTCTCCCCCGATGGCGTACCCGGCATTGCCGTGCCGTTTTATCTTGCTCATCCGCGCCTCGAGCGGCTCGAGCGGCGCATCATGCGCACGGTCGAGGGCGGCAATGCGCGCTGGATGATGCGCATCCTGCGCCATGAAGCGGGCCACGCGCTCGACAACGCCTATCGTCTGCGGCGCCGAAAATGCTGGCGCGAGGTCTTTGGACCCGCGTCGCAGCCGTATCCTGAGCGTTATCGCGCGCGGCCCGGCAGCCGCCGCTATGTACACCATCTGGGCGAGTGGTATGCACAGTCACACCCCACGGAGGACTTCGCAGAGACGTTCGCCGTCTGGCTGAAGCCGCACTCGGACTGGCGCAAGAGCTACGCCGACTGGCCGGCGTTCGAGAAGCTGCAGCTCGTCGAGGCGCTCATGACGCGCGTGCGCGGGGAAGCGGTGCGCGTGCGCAATCGCCGCCGCGTCGAACCCATCGACGTCAACAGGCGCACCCTGGCGCAGCACTACCAGCGCAAGCTTGCGCACCATCGCCAGTATCGGCGCGGTGTCGCTGAGGACATGCTGCACCGAGTCTTCAGCGATGAGCGCGCGCACTCCAACACCATGCGCGCAAGCACGCTGCTGCGCACGCAAAAACAGGTGCTGGTGCCGGCGGTCGCTCGCGCGCTGGCAACGCCGCGCTACAGCGTGCATCAAATGCTGCGGCTTCTGATCGAGCGCAGCGAGGCGCGTCGGCTCTACGTGCGCGGCAACCGCCGCGAGGCGGCGCGCCATGCACGCTCGATGCTGACACGCATCACGCGGCTATACGCCGAGGGCGAGACCCCGCACCTGTCCCTATGAGGAAGCTGCGCACCCTGGTCGTGGTGCATGCGAGCCTCGTGCCTCCGGAGAGCCTGGAAGGCTACACCGACAAACAGATCGAAGAGTGGCGCACGGAATACGACGTGATGACCACTTTGACACAGAGCGGGCACGCGGTGCGCTGCATCGGCGTGCTCGACAGCCTGACCGAATTGCGCGCGGCGGTTGCCGATTGGAAGCCCGATATCGTCTTCAATCTGCTCGAGGAATTTGGCGGCATCGTCACCTACGATCAGCACGTGGTGGCCTTCCTCGAGCTCCTGCGGCAGCCCTACACCGGCTGCAATCCGCGCGGCTTGCTGTTGTCACGCGACAAGCTTCTGTGCAAACAGCTGCTTGCCTTTCATCGCATTCCGACGCCACGCTTTGCGGTCAGCAGAAAAGGCGCGCGCCTGCAGGTTCCGCGCAAGTTGCAGTTTCCGCTGTTCGTCAAATCCACCGTCGAGGACGCATCGCTCGGCATCGCCCAGGCGTCAGTGGTCGAGGATGCGGCGCGGCTCAAAGAGCGGATCGAATTCGTACACGAGCAGGTGGGCTCGGACGCGCTGGTGGAGGAATTCATCGAAGGACGCGAACTTTACGTCGGTGTGTTGGGCAATGAGCGTCTGACGCGTCTGCCCGTGTGGGAGATGGTGTTCGGCTCCATGCCTGAGTCGCTGGCGGCAATTGCGACCCGCAAGGTCAAGTGGGACAAGCGCTATCAGGCCAAATACGGCATCACGACGCTTGCGGCTGAGGAGCTGCCGGGGACGGTGACGGCGCGGCTCGACAAGTTGTCGCGCCGCATCTATCGCGCGCTCGGGCTCTCCGGCTACGCACGCATGGATTTTCGCGTCACCGCCGCGGGGGAAGTATTTGTACTTGAGGCAAACGCCAATCCGAACCTGGAGGCGGCGGAGGACTTTGCCGAGTCGGCGCGCGCTGCGGGAATGCCCTACAATGACCTATTGGAAAGAGTGATGGCGCTTGGTCTGTCGTATCGAGCCGAATGGCGGGCCTTTTATGGATGAGCTTTTCGCAGACGGCAAATGCATGCGTGCGCGGCCGCTGGCGCTTCTTGGCATGCTGCTTTGTGTCGGTATCGCCGCGGCGCTCATGGCCTGCTCGTCGGGCAAGAAGACCAAGCCGGATGAGCTTGGTATGGCGCAGATCGTCCGCTGGCTGCCGGGCACTTACAACAATTCTGCGCAGCATGATGCCGACGTCAAGGCCGGCAAACCGCCGCACGATGCGCTCGCCGTTGCAATTGTGCCGATCGACTCACCGCTCATGGGTGTGCACGCGTTCTATTTTCAGGAGATGGCGGCAGATGATCCGCGCCGCGTCATGGTGCAGGAAATATTGACCTTCGAGATGACCGACAAGGGCCGCATCAAGGAGTCCATTGCATCGTTTGTCGAACCGCGCCGCTGGCGCGATGCCAACTTGAATCCGGAGGTCCTCACCGCCTTGGTGCCGGATGATTTGACGCCGTTGAGCGGCTGCGACCTATTCTGGACGCGCAGCCCCGATGGTTTCGTCGGCGCCAACGAGCCGCTGCGCTGCCATACCGCCTCGCAGTCGAGTGAGGCGGCCGCTCGCACCGATCTGCGTGCCGAGCTTACCGCGACGCAGCTGTCTTTATCCGAGCGCTCGTATGATGCGAGCGGCGCGTTGATCGCGGGGCGCGCTGAGGAGCCGTTCAATCGACTGCACAAGGGCGCCGCGCATAAGCCGTGAGCGGCGCGCGCACCGCTACAAGGGCGAACTCGTCTGCCGCATGTTTGCCGCGTGCGCGCTCAGCGTTGTTGCTGCCGCAGGCACCGCACCGACATGAAAAACGGCGGCGCACTAGTTTTTGAGGTGCGCATCCAACCAGTCCAATACCGACGCATACCAGAAAAGACTATCGGCCGGCTTCAACACCCAGTGATTTTCGCTCGGAAAGATCAATAGCTTGCTCTCAATGCCGCGCCGCTGCAGAGCCGTGAAGGTCGCAAGTCCCTGCGTGTAGGGGATACGATAATCCTGCTGGCCGTGGATCACCAGCATCGGCGTGCGCCAGCTTGCGACGAAGTTCACCGGATTGGATTTCTCATAGCCCTGCGGATTGTCGAAGTAGGTGCCGCCGTTTTCCCATTCTGCGAACCAGAGCTCCTCGGTCGAGTAGTACATCATGCGCTGATCAAAGAGGCCGTCATGATTGACGAGGCAGCGAAAGCCGTCCGGCCAGTTGCCTTCGATCCAATTCATCATGAAGCCGCCGTAGGAGGCGCCGAGCGCACAGGCGCGTGAGCCATCGAGCCAGGGATAGCGTGCAAGGGCCGCCGCCAATCCCTTTTGCAGATCGATGAGCGGCTTGCCGCCCCAATCGGTGCTGATGGAATCGGTGAACGCCTGTCCGTAGCCGGGCGAGCCATGGAAATCAATAAGGACTACCCCATAGCCGCGGCCGGCGAAGGCCTGCGCGTTCCAGCGATAGTTCCAGATATTCTGAAAGCTGCCCTGCGGGCCGCCATGCACGATGAAGGCGACCGGGAAGCGTTTGCCGGAGAGGAAACCATACGGCTTCATCACATAGCCGTACACCGTCTCATCGTTCCAACCCTTGAAGCTGAACTGCTCAAATGCACCCAGAGATCTTTGCGCCAGCAGCACCTGATTGATGGCAGTGAGACGCCGCGGCGTCTCACCTGCAAGATTGGTGACGTACAGATCCGCCGGCGCCGCAAGATTTGCCCATTCGATTACGACCGCATCGCGGGCTGCCGCGAATGAGGCGACTTCGCCGCTGGCGACGAGCTTTTTCGGCGCACTCTTTGCCGGGTCAATCAGGAACAGTGCTTCCTGGCCGCCATCCTCTGCCAGCGCAAGCAGGCTTGTGCCATTGCCCGCCAGTCCCAAGCGCAGCACCGAGCGGTCCCAGGAGGCGCCGAGCACACGGCTGGCGCCGCTGTGCGCATCGCGCAGCACGATATGCAGCCGATCGGATTCAAAGCCGGGGCGATCGGCCGCGAGATACGCAAGATCGCCATTCTTCAGAAACACGGGTTGGTTGTCGGCTGCCGGATTGGCCTGCGTCAGATTGACGGGGGCGGTGTTGGCATCCACGCCTGCCTCGAAAAGATCGAAGTTTGTCGACCATGGCTCGCTCGTGCCGGCTATGCGCGCCGCAAACACGATGTGCGTGCCGTCGGGACTGAAATCAAATTCCTCATCGCCGCCGAACGGTTTTGACGGCACGTCGGCATCGAGAGTCTTTGATACATCGACCGGCGGCGCGGCGCGGCCATCCGCTTGCAGCTTGGCGACAAACAGGTGCGAGCGCGTGCCGTCGCTCCAGGTGTCCCAATGGCGCACGAACAGCTTGCTGTAGGAGCGCACGTTGGTGCCGCTCGGGCGGCCGGTGTCACCGCCGCCCTTTCTTTGCGCCTCGAGCTCATCCTTCGTGCATTTGAGATCCGCGCATTGCGGCAGCACTTCCATTGCGATGGCAATGCGCGCGCCGTCAGGCGCGATCTTCAAAGCTTCGACGTCGAGCGGGTAGTCGGTGACCTGCTCGGGCTCTTTGCCGCCGAGCGCAAGGCGCCACACCTGCGTCGTGCCCGAGCGCGTCGAGAGAAAATAGATGGCGCGACCGTTAGGCGCCCAGCGTGGGTTTAAATCATTGGCGGCATTCAACGCCAGCATGCGCGAGGGTGAATTGATCTCATTGCGATCGAGCAGCCACAAATGCGTATGCGCTCGATTGGCTTCCATGTCGGTTGTACGCAACACGAATACGACATAGCGCCCGTCAGGGGAGGCTTGCGGATCCCCTACGCGCTGCAGACTAAGTAAATCATCGGGCGTAAAAGCTGCGCCAGCGTGGGCCGGCAGCGTCAGCGCCGCGCAGAGTGCAAATACACCCAAGCGAATCAGATACATGTGGGTTCCCCCAGCAAAGCAGACACGCATTCTAGCGCGCGCCGGCGCTGCGCATTAGCACTCTATGGAGTTGGCTGCCAAGCGCTTGGCGCTGCGACTATCGGGATTGGCGTAGCGCATCACGGATTTTTCGTCCTAACAGGCGTGAACTCTAAGCGTTGCGTGCCGTTCATTATAAAAAGGGAGATACGCGCGCTATGCCGGAATCCACGAGTTCCACAGGCTTGGTCCGCGTCGCGAATCTGCGTGAGTTCTTCCGCGATTCCCTCAAAAGCGCATTCGCCAAGCAACGCCTGGCGGTCGAAGATCAGACCGAACACTACATCGTCAATCTTCTCACTCTGTTCGCCCGTTCCGAAGCGCTCTATGAGCACACTCCGCACGGCACGCGCCTGAAGCCGCTGGTGGTGATGCTGTCCGAGGCTCTGGAGGCGGCCACGCCGCAGGACCGGCACCGCGGGCTGCAGCGCTTGGGTGACGTATCGCTCTTTGTCGCCGGTTTTTTCGCACAGAGCTTCGCAAAAAAGCTCATCGACATCGATTACCACATTGCAATGGGCGGACGCGCCTACGGCACGCTTGCCGCGGCGCACTCGCGCGGTCCGCGGCGCGTGCTGGGCGCTGTGTTCGCCGAGCTAGCCAGCAAGTTCCAGCCGCTGGTCGATGCTTTGAACGAGCTCGCCGAGAGCGCCTACCGTCATTCGGATCGCGACATCCTGCGTCTGTACGAGATCTGGATGAAGACGGGTAGCCGCCGTTCGTATCAAATACTCGAGCGCCTCGGAGTGCAGCCGGCGGCGTGCGCGCGCGGCGCGCTCGGCGCGCATTGAGCAGATGATTCTGCGTCGCATCCAGGATCTCATCGGCGGCATCTACGATGTGCCGATCGCGCACGATGTCTACGACTTCCTCGTTACCGAGCGCTCGCAGCTGCCGCGCGCCGCGGTGGCAAACGGCTCCGATGAGGAACTCATCATCGTTGAAGGCCAAGACGCAGTAGGCGTGTCTTTGTACCTGGATTCGAAGCTCCTCGAGCGCCTGCGCCATGCCGATCCGCTCGAATGCCTGGATGCGAGCAACGTCGCCGACTATTGGACGGCCCTTGAGGGCGTAAGCCACTTCGTCTACTTCGCCTGGAATGCCGGTCACGACAAACCGGTGTCGATTCTGGAGCTTGAAATGCAGGCCGAGGTCGATAAGTACGTCGCAACCTTTGCACTCCTGCGGCGCCAATCCCCGCGGCGCTTCCCAAGCGAGCTCCTCAAGCTCTTGTTTGAACGCACGCGCATCGATCCTCATCTCGCCCGCGGCCGTGAACGCATGTATCGCTCTGCGAGCCGCTACGCGGAGAAATTCTGCCGGCGTCTGGAGCGCGGCCTGCGCGCATCGCCGGTTGAGATCGGGCGCGAGGTGCTGGCGGAGTTGCGGCGCTTTTACCGCTTGAGCGACGGACGCAAGATGGCGCACATCGAACGCGGCTGTTAGGAGCGCGTCGGGTCCTAGTCTTCGCCGGGCTTCTTCTCGGCTTTGTTATCGAGCGCTTTGCGTTCCTCGACTTCACGCATCATCTTGATCCAATTGGAGAGCTTTTTGAGATCGCGCTTCGGACCGGCTGCGGCGCTCTGGCCCGGGACCCGCTGATAGGGATTGAAGGCATCCTGGCGCGGCGCCTTGCTGCCCGCTTTCTCGCTCAAGGATTTAAGACGGCGCTGCGCACGCACCGTATCTTCGATCTCCAAGATGGTGCGCGGCTGATTGGGCGGCGCTTCAATCCATTCCACCGAAGCTGCGCCGCGGTCATCGTGTACCACGCGGCCGACGCGCCGGCGGTTGGCACTTTCATTTGCGTCCGTGGCATCCGTTTTCGTGGGCGTTTTGGTGCTTCGGTCTTTCAAAAGTGACGTCGCAGCGATACCGCAGTATCTGAGATTGCAATGCTATGTAGGGTTGTCTCCTGCGGCTGTGCAATGCGTCACGGATTGGTCCGGCCGGCCGCCCGCAACAGCCCGAGCGCCGTCTTGCCGTCGCGAATCGTGCCGTCGAGCGCCCAGCGGCACGCCTCGCTCAACGGCAGCCAGTGCACTTCGATGACTTCGGATGCCTCAAGCGCGCTTGCCGCTGCGGTCAGTTCCGTGGCAAGGAAGAGGTGAATCACTTCCGTGAAGACGCCGGGGGAGCTCAAATACGTCCCGAGCGAGTGCCAGTCGGCGGCGCGTGTGCCCGCCTCTTCGATGAGCTCGCGCTGCGCGGTCGCAAGCGGTGCTTCATGGACTTCGAGTTTGCCGGCCGGCAGCTCCCACAGCCAGCCGTCGGCGACGTAGCGGTATTGACGCAGGAGACAGACGCGCTGCGCCGAA
>DATCBZ010000386.1:0-7492 GCA_036511555.1 Steroidobacteraceae bacterium | reverse complement strand
GGACAACAGCTCCGGCACGAGCAGCACCACGAGCGCCACCAAAATTACTGCGCCCGTAAGTCTGCTTTTAGCCTGAGGGTCCACGATGGGGATCAATGTCACGAGAATCAAGCGTGCGGACGGGCCAGTACACGACCGCGTCGGCGTATCCGCAGCGCCAAAAAAATCAGTATAGCCGAAGCCATTGCAGCGCCAATCCGACTGCCGGAAACGAACCAAATACCAGCACGCGATCCCCTTCGAGGGCAAGCTTGCGGGCACGCTCGCAGCCGCCTGCAATCGAGTTGGCTTCCTCGGCCTGCGCCGCGATAGCCGTCCCCAGCTGCAGCCCCAACTCGTGTGCGCTTTGACCGCGCAGGCCCGCAAGCGCGCACAGAATCCAGTGATCAATTTGCCCGGCAAGCGCGCGGCCGATGCCAGCGGCGTCCTTGTCGCGCAAAATGCCAACCACCGCGATCGTGCGACCCCTGTGCGGGCGTTCGGCAAGATGGCGTGCGAGCACGAGCGCCGCCGGCTCGTTGTGGGCCACATCAAGAATCCATTCCACGCTGCCCGGAACGATTTGAAAGCGGCCCGGCAAACGCACGGTGCGCAGTGCCGTGCCGATCACATTCTCATCGAGATGCTCGGCAACTTTTAGCTCTTGTAGCGCCGCGATCGCGGTTGCCGCGTTGCGATACTGAATGCTGCCGGCGAGAGCCGAGCGCGGCAGCTCATTGAAGCGCCGACCGTGTGACTTGTAGCTCCATGTCGCGCCGTCAATTGTCCAGGAGAAATCGCGCTCCGCAACGACCGCGCGTGCGCCGCGCGCCTCAATCTGTGCGAACACGGTTGCCGGCATGTCCGGCGAGCCCAGTACCGCGGGACGGCCGCGGCGGAAAATCCCCGCCTTTTCGCGACCGATACTGTCGAGGTCATCGCCCAGCCAATCGCGATGATCAAATCCTATGGAACACACGACCGCCACATCCGCATCGATGATGTTCGTCGCATCCAAGCGCCCGCCAAGACCCACTTCCAGAACCGCCGCATCGACTTTTCGTTGCGCAAAAATCTGTAACGCTGCAAGCGTGTTGTACTCGAAGAAGGTGAGCGTCGTATGCCCGCGCGCCGCCTCAATACGCTCGAACGCCGCAACCAGCTCCGCATCCTGCACGGCCGCACCGTCGATGCGGATGCGCTCGTTGTAGTTGAGAAGGTGCGGCGAGGTGAATGCACCGGCGCGGATGCCGAGTGCCCGCAACAGCGCGGCAAGATGCGCAACCGTTGAGCCTTTGCCGTTCGTGCCGCCGACAGTGACGACCGGGTAGGCGACGCTCTGCAAGGCGAGCCGGCGGGCGACCTCGCCCACACGGCCGAGGCCCAAGTCGATGCTCTTCGCGTGCACGGATTCGTGCAGCTCGAGCCATTCGGCAAGAGTACGCACGCGCAGGCTTTTACGCCGTGTCCGCGCCCTCGGCGACAACCGCGGGCGGCAACTGCAACAGCAGACGCAAACAAGCCGCGACTTTCTCGCGCATATCGCGGCGGTCGACGATCATGTCGAGGATGCCGTGCTCGAGGAGAAACTCGCTTCTCTGGAAGCCCTCCGGCAGCACCTCGCGCACGGTCTGCTGGATGACGCGGGGACCTGCGAAGCCGATGAGCGCTCGCGGTTCAGCGAGATTCAAATCGCCGAGCATGGCAAGACTTGCCGATACACCGCCCGTGGTCGGATCGGTCATGACGGAAATGTAGGGCAAATGCGCTTTCGCAAGCGCCGCCAGAGCAGCCGCCGTTTTCGTCATCTGCAAGAGCGAGTAAAGCGCCTCCTGCATGCGCGCACCGCCGCTCGAGGCGAAGCACACGAGCGGCTGGCGGTTCTCAATGCCATAGTCCACAGCGCGCTTGAAGCGCTCACCGACCACCGATCCCATCGAGCCGCCGAGAAACTGGAATTCGAACGCGCAGGCCACTATCGGCAGCTCAAAAAGACGGCCGGCGAGCACGATGAGCGCGTCTTTCTCGCCGGTCGCCTTTTGCGCCTGGGTCAGCCGGTCCTTATAGCGCTTGCTGTCGCGGAACTTGAGCGGATCTTCCGGGGTGATGTTGGCGCCGATCTCAAAGAGCTCGCCCGGGTCGAGAAAGGCCTCGAGGCGCTCGCGCGCAGCGATGCGCATGTGGTGGCTGCATTTGGGGCAGACATACAGATTGCGTTCAAGCTCGGCCCGGTACAGGACCGCATCGCAGGCCGGGCATTTTATCCACAAGCCCTCCGGGACCGAACGCGTGCGCCGCTCGGTCTTGATCCGCGACGGCATGATCTTCTCGAACCAGGACATGACAAACCCGCGTTTAAGGCAGTCCCGCGATCATAACGGATCGCGTTGGCGGCAACTCAAACGCTCGTGCATAGCGCACGAACCACAAGTACAGCCCTTCGGCGGATGCCGTCGGCCCGCCTTGCGCGCGCTCTTTGGATTCGAGCACGGCAAGCGCCCAGCCGGGCTCCTGCTCGCCGCGCCCGATCGCAATCAGCAAGCCTGCGATGTTGCGCACCATGTGATGCAAATAGGCATTGGCGGTGACCTCGATCACGACGAAGTCGCCGTGGCGCTCGACGCTGAGCGCATCGATGCGGCGGATCGGGGAATGCCCTTGTGATTGGGCCGAGCGAAACGCACTGAAATTGTGCGAGCCGATGAGTGCGCCGGTCGCGCTATTCATGCGCTCATGATCAAGCGGGTGGCGGATCCATGCAGCGCCGCGTGCCGCGAGCGCAGATCGCACCGGACGATTGAATACGTAGTAGCGATAGGTGCGGGCTTCGGCGGAATAGCGCGCATGAAAGTGCCGGGGTACCGGACGCGCCCAGGCGATGTTGATATCGCTCGGCAGATTTGTATTGGCGCCCAAAACCCAGCCGCGGGCGCTGCGCCGGGCTTCGGTATCAAAGTGCGCAATTTGGCCCCGGGCATGGACGCCGGCATCGGTCCGGCCGGCGCAGATGAGATTCACCGGTCCTGCGGCGACCGGGCTGATCGCCGCTTCCACCAGGCTTTGAATCGAGGGGCTTCCCTGCTGCGACTGCCAACCGGCGTAAGCGGTACCGTCGTACTCAACACCTAATGCGATTCTGACCGTCCCCCTCACCCCGGGAGGGATTGCAGCAGACGCTGTGCTTCCTGTTTCTGGGCGACAGAGCCTTCGTTCAGGACTTCTTCGAGAATGTTACGCGCGCCGTCCGGATCGCCCATGTCCATGTACGCGCGTGCCAGATCAAGCTTGGTGCCGACCTCACTCATCGTCGCCGGCTCAAGATCCGGCAGCGCGAGTTCCTCGGCCGAAAGCTTCTGCGTCACCGTGAATGCGCTATCGGAAACCGGCGCGGCTCCCACGTCGAGGTCGACCGCTCGCGATGTGCCTGCCGCCGCAGAGCCCGTGGGGGTGTCGTCTATGTCGCCGAGATCAAAATCAAGGTCATGGCCTTTGAGGGCCGCAAGATGCGCCGTTTCCACCGAATCCGCACCGCTTGAGGCGTGATCCGCGAACTCACTGGCCGGTACCGGCGGCAGGGTCGCATCGAGGTCTTCAGGCTTGACACGCCAGGCACCCGTCGCGCCGCCGCCAGCGTGCCCGGGATCGACGCGTCGCTCGGCATCTTCCATCGAGCGGCGCGAGTGATCATCAATCCCCGCGACCAGTGTGGGTGAATCGGTCGGCGACAGCGTCGGCTGATCGACCGTGTCGAGCGCACCCAGATCAAGGCCCAGGTCATCGATTGCAAGCTCCGCGGTCTGATCGGCGCTGCCGCTTTGGCGCATCGCCATCTCAACTTTCTGGCGGATGGTCGGATTGTCATCGTGCTGCGGGAACGGTTGCTCGATGGTGGGCAACTCAACACTGTCCTCATCCAAGGATTCCGCGTGCTGCGTCATCTGACGGGTCGTGGCCGAACTCGCCTCGCTGCCGAAATCAAGCCCATGCAGCGCAAGATTCGAATCGGTCTCACGGGTCGTTGCACCCGCCTCGATGGTCGTGCTGTCGGGCTGGCCGAGCGCCGAACCGATATCCATATCAAGACCGGCTGCGGCGCCTTCGGGCACCGCCTCACCAAGGAGATCAAAATCAATGCGGCTCTGGCCGCCTTCAAGATCGAGGTCGACTCCGCCTGCGGCGGCGCCGCTGACGCCGCCACTTGAGAAGAGCGGATCATCGGGCGCGAGCTGTTTGCCCATGATCACGACTTTTTCCCATTCGCCAGGCGCGGCGTCGGCGCGAGTCGCGGCAAGCTCATGGGCGCTGGCGAGAAACTGCTCTTTATTGCCCCAGACAAAGAAGACTTCGAGCAGCTTCAGCTTCAAGTCGCGCCGCTCGGGCTCACGCGCGATGGCGATACGCACGAGATCCGCCGCCTGGTCGTACAGGCCATAGGCCATGTGGAAATCAGCCTCGGCGAGCGGATCGCTCTGATCGAGGTTGATCGCCGTCTCGTTACTCATCGTGTCGTCGGCCGGCACGCTGCGCACGGTCGCAGCCGGGGCGCCGGTGCCGGTTCGCGGCCGCTCGTGAGCGCCGCTTTCCTCCACCACGAATGCGGAGTCGCGCGCGGCACGCATGTTGGCCGTATCGCCGAGCGCATCGCGCGACATCGTGTCGGCGCCTGCGCTCGCCAGACGGCCGAGCGAGTCGTCGAAATTACTATGTTGGCGCGAGCGCCAGGCCGTGATGCCGATACGCGCCAGGATCGCCGCCACCAGGACTGCAAGCACCCACCAGTAGCGCAGCAGCGTTGAGCTGAGCGACTGTCCGGAATTAGTTGACACCACTGCAGGCGCAGTGGATGCGGGAGGTTTTACAGGGATCGGCACTGGAGCCGGCGCTTCCGCGGTCGCCGCTGGCGGGGTCGCAGGAGCCGGTGTCGCGGTGGATGGTGCCACTTCGGGGGCCGCTGCAGGAGGCGCTGCAGTGGCCGTGGTGCCCGCTTCGGGTGCGGCCGGAGCAGTCGGCGCCGGGGCCGTACGCGCACCTATTTGGGCTTGCAGCTTCGCAAGTTCGGCGTTACGCAATTCAAGCAGACGCCGCGATTCCTGCAGCTGCGATTCAAGCTCGTGCATGCGCGCCTCAGTGCTTGCTGAGGCAGCGCTCGTCGCCGGCTGAGTGCCCGGCTTGGCTGATTCATCCGGCGTGACAAGATGCAGGCGTCCAGCGTCCGCCTGAGCGGCAGGCTGTGCCGGGGCTGAGCCGCGCCAGGACGAATACTGACGACGGATCTCAGTCAGAGCCTCTTTTGGCGACACCGCCGAGGCGGTGGCTGGATCGGGAACGCGCAGCACGGCTCCGGCGTGCAGCACATTCATGTTGCCTTCAAACGCGCTCGGGTTCGCCTGATAAACCGCCACCATCCAACTGCGGGTGCTGGCAGCGCCCGCGCTCGAAAGCGTTCCGGCGATCTGCGAGAGTGTGTCACCGTGGCGTACCACGATCGTACCGGGTGCACCGCTTGCTGAGGCGGTTCCGCTCGCGCGCGCATGCGCCGCGAGCGGCGGCGCCGATGCGGCAGCGCCCGTCGATTCGCTCGGCGCCGCAGCAGGAGCAGGCGCCCGATTGATCGATCCTTCGCGCGTCGCTGTGTCTACTGTCGGGGCGGCAACCGGGGCGGCGCTCGCTCCGTTTTGACCCGGCGTGTACACCGGAGGATCCAGAAGTACGGTGTATTCGCGCACGAGATGCCCGCGCGCCCAGTTGACCTCAACTAATAAGGAGACGAACGGATCAGTGATCGAGTCGCGCGAGGCAAGCTTGATGACATCGCGACCATCGGGCGTATGCACCGTGCGCATGGTGATGCCGCCGAGAAATGCCGGCCAATCCAGGCCATAGCGCGTGAATGTTTCGTGGTTCGCAACCGCCGCGTGCAGACTTGATAAGTCCTCCGGCGTTGCGCCGACGAGGTCGATTTCCGCATCCAGCGGCGCGTTGAGTGAAGACAGGAGGCGGATGTCCCCCAGTCCAAGCGCGAACGCGGCAGAAGGGCACAGAAGCAATAAGGCCAGGGCCCGGCCGAAGGATTTCGCGACCATCAGGATACCCCGCGGACCACCAGCCCGCCTAAAAGTCTTTTAAAAACAAAAGTATGGCCCGCATTCCACGACGCCATACGCATTTGGGCGGCAATATAACTTAAATATGCTCGCGGACCAAAATCTCCGCGATCTGGATGCTGTTTGTGGCAGCACCTTTGCGAACGTTGTCGGCGACGAGCCATAAGTTCAAGCCCCGAGCGATGGAAATATCTTCACGTATTCTGCCCACATAAACTGTGTCGCGGTTCGCTGCCTCGGTAGCCGCAGTCGGGTAGCCACCCGGCTTGCGCTCGTCCATGACCTTAACTCCCGGCGCTTTCGCAAGTACCGCACGTGCCTGTTGCGCCGTAATTTTACTGCGCGTTTCAACATGCAGAGCCTCTGAGTGGCCGAAGAACACCGGTACTCGCACACACGTGGCATTCACGAGGATGCGCGGATCGGCCATGATTTTCTGGGTCTCCCAGACCATTTTCATCTCTTCGCGCGTGTAGCCGTTCTCCTGAAAGACATCAATCTGCGGCACACAGTTGAAGGCAATCTGCTTTGCGATGACGTGCGCCTCAACCGGTCCCTGGCCGCCGAGAAGCTGCGCTGACTGCACCGCAAGTTCCGCCACCGCCTTTCTGCCCGCCCCCGAGACCGCCTGATAGGTCGCGACGTTGATACGCTCGATGCCGGCGATATCGTATATCGGCTTCAGTGCAACAACCATCTGTATGGTTGAGCAGTTGGGGTTCGCGATGATGCCGCGATTCGTATATTTCGCAATTTCCTGCGGGTTCACCTCAGGCACCACGAGCGGCACATCATTTTCGTAGCGAAATTCGGAGGTGTTGTCGATCACAATGCAGCCGGCCGCAGCGGCCGCTGGCGCGTACTCGCGTGATACCGCACCGCCGGCCGAAAAGAATGCGATTTCGGCGCGTCGAAAGTCGAATGCCGCCAAGTCATCCACCGCAACGTCGGCGTCCCTGAAGCGCAGTTTTTTGCCTATCGAGCGTTCGCTGGCGAGCGCAAAGAGCTCGCCGACCGGGAAGTCTCGCTCCTCGAGGACCCGAATCAGGGTCTCACCGACCACTCCGGATGCGCCAACAATTGCCACCTTGAACGTGCGTGTCATGCAGATCTCGTGATGATGGGCGTGGAGGTCGTCACGTCGGCGTTCTGTGCCCGGTGTCGAAGGTAATGATCCATGAGTACCAGGGCGAGCATGGCCTCAACGATCGGAGTCGCCCGCAGCCCAACACACGGATCATGGCGCCCGGTGGTCACAATCTCGACCGGCCGCCCGTCGACATCGATCGTGTCACCCGGGACCTGAATACTCGAGGTGGGCTTGAACGATACGTGCGCAATGATGTCTTGGCCGGAGGAGATGCCGCCCAGGACGCCGCCGGCGTGGTTGCTGCGAAATCCGCTCGGCG
>DATCBZ010000385.1:0-11740 GCA_036511555.1 Steroidobacteraceae bacterium | reverse complement strand
ATCGCCTCGCTGTTCCCGCACGCCGCGGTGCAGGTCGACGATGCCGACCTAACAGAAGCGCAAGGCTATATCGGCGCGTTTGCGGCGTTGCATACCATGCTGACGCTGCCGCAGCTTTTGCTGCTGGCCGTCGTGCTGCCGTTTTATCTGCTCGACTGCCTGTATGCCGAGCGAAAGGACCGCAGCATTCTCTTTTGGAAGTCGCTGCCGGTGTCGGATGCGCAAACGGTCATATCGAAGCTTATCGTTGCGCTCGTGGTCGTGCCGCTCGGCGTCTATGTGCTGATGCTCGCAACCGACATCGTAGCCTCCGGAATTCTCGCCGTGCGCTTTCGCCATTCGATTCTGCTGAGCAATATCCTGCAGTGGAATACGGTCGTGTGGCTGCACACACAGCTGTACATTCTGGGTGCTCTGATCGTCATGATGCTGTGGTACGCGCCGCTTGCAGCCTACCTGCTGCTGGTGTCCGCCTGGGCCAAGCGCAACGTGACGCTATGGGCGACGATTCCGCCGCTGCTCGCCTACGTCATTGAGAGAACCGCCTTGCATAGCAACTACGTCGGTAGGATTCTGATCTACCGGCTGAACGGCATCTGGGGGTCGCTCGGCGTCGAACACGAGCTTTCCGGCAAGACCGATGTTGTCAGCCAAAAAGTCTCGGCTACCCTGGGGAATATCAACCCACTGGCGGTGCTGCAGAACGTCGACCTGTGGTTGGGCCTCGTTTTGACGGTGGCACTCGTGTGGCTGACAATTCACGTCCGCCGCAGGCAGACCGAAATCTAAACGCGGCCGATCGACCGCGACTATCGGACGCATACGCAGTGTCGATTGGTGTCGCGACATCAACTGCCGCAGAATCCGCCCTACACAATTTGCATGGCGGAGAATATATGCACGACACACGCAACGACCTGCCGGCTGCGAGCCGCGCCAAGGTCATTGAAGCGTTAAATGCGCGTCTTGCTGAGGCCATCGATCTGGGGGCGCAGGCCAAACACGCGCACTGGAACGTCAAGGGCCCGAACTTCATCGCGCTGCACGAGCTCTTTGATAAGCTCGCCGAGAGCGTCGAGGAGCACATTGACGAGCTCGCCGAGCGCATTACCGCTTTGGGCGGCACGGCCTACGGCACCATTGCCACCGTTGCGCGCACGACGGGTCTGACGCCGTACCCGGAGGCCATCGTCGAGGGGCTTGCACACGTGGCGGCTCTGGCGAACGTGGTCAGTCAATTTGGCAAGAAGATCAGGAACGGCATCGACGATGCCGGTAGAGTTGGCGACGCCGATACCGCCGACCTCTACACCGGGATCTCGCGCGAGGTCGACAAGTACCTATGGTTCCTTGAGGCGCATCTGCAGAGCGGGCGTTAGATGAGCTCACACGGCAGAGCCCCGCCGTATTCCGGGGAGCATTGACGGAATTTATTGCCGCCGCGCGTAGCGCCGACAGCCTTGAGGTCGCCCTCATAGGCGAGTGGCGTGCGCTGCGCCTGAATGACATTGGCGCAGAGCTTGCGGCGCTCGATCTGCGCGGCGTGCGCAGGGTTGCAATCGCGACCGATCAGCTCGCGCTCCTGGATCTGTCGGCTGCCTGGCGATTACGCGAGTTCATCGTCGCGGTCGAACGCACCGGCGCCGCGGTCAACTTTCGCAGCGCGCCGCCGCAGCAGCTGCAGGTGCTGGACGTGGCGCTCGCCAAGGAGGCATTCCGCCCGCCGGGCGTGCATGTCCATGAGTCGATCGAGCCCGTGACGGCGCTTGGCCGGCACGTCGTGCGTGCCTGGCGCGATGGGCGCGCGGGACTGGCCTTCGTTGGGCGCGTGGCGCTGAGCGCGCTCACGGCAGTCACGGGCTGGAAGCGGCTGCGCCCGATTTCAATCGCGCGGCACGTCTTTGACACCGGCGTTACGGCCATCCCGATCGTGGCGCTGATCGCATTTCTCATCAGTGTGATCATCGCGTTTTTGAGCGCGCAGCAGCTGCAGCGATTCGGCGCCGAGATTTTTGTCGTCGACCTCGTGACCATCGGCGTGCTGCGCGAGCTTGGCGTGCTGTTGACGGCCATCATCGTCGCGGGGCGCTCGGGCAGTGCGTACGCGGCTGAAATCGGTGCGATGCGTTTGAATGAGGAGATCGATGCACTGACGGCAACCGGCGCGGATCCGTATGAGCTCCTGGTGCTGCCGCGCATTCTCGGGCTCGTCATTGCGCTGCCGCTTCTCACCGTGCTCGCCGATGCCATTGGCCTTGCCGGCGGCGCGCTCTTGTGTCGCTTTCTGCTCGACATTCCGATCACTCAGTATTTAAACCGCGTCAACGAGTCGATTGGCCCTACCACCTTCTGGGTGGGCATTGCGAAGGCGCCGGTGTTCGCGGTGCTGATTGGCTGCGCCGGCGTGTATCGCGGCCTGCAGGTGCAGGGCTCCTCGCGCGAGCTTGGACGGCGTACGACCGAGGCGGTCGTACAGTCCATCTTTCTCGTCATCCTCGCCGATGCGCTCTTTGCCGTGCTCTTCATGGAGATCGGAATCTGATGGCACCCGGGCCACGCGTGGTGCTTGAGGTGCGCGGCATCGTCAACCGCTTTGGCGCTCAAATAGTGCATGACGGCCTGGATATGCAGGTCTACGAGCACGACGTGTTCGGCATCGTCGGCGGTTCGGGTGCGGGCAAGTCGGTACTGCTGCGCACCATCCTCGGCTTGCAGCGCCCGCGCGCCGGCGAGGTCTTGATCGGCGGCCGCAATCTCACACAACTGTCAAACAACGAGCTGCGCACCATCAAGGCGCAGTACGGGGTGACCTTCCAGTCGGGCGCGCTGTTCAGCGCGCTAACCGTGCTGCAGAACGTGCAATTTCCGATGATCGAGCATTTAGAGCTGCCGGCCGCGGCGCGCGACGAACTTGCCATGCTGAAGATTCGTTTGGTGGGTCTGCCGGCCGAAACGGCCGCCAAGTACCCCGCGCAGCTCTCCGGCGGCATGGTGAAGCGCGTGGCGCTTGCGCGTGCACTGGCACTTGATCCGATGCTGCTGTTCCTCGATGAGCCGACCTCGGGGCTTGATCCGATCAGCGCCGCCGCCTTTGATGAGCTGGTGCAGAATCTGCAGCACGAACTGCATCTCACCGTAGTCATGATCACGCACGATCTGGACACGATCTTCCGTACCTGCAATCGTGTCGGCGTGATCGTCGACAGGCACATGGAAGTGGATACACTTGCGCGGATTGTAGATCATCCAAATCCGTGGATTCAGGCCTATTTCCACGGCGAGCGCGCGCGAGCGCGGGAGGTAGGGCATGGAGCGTGAAGCTCGCTACGCCGCGGTCGGTGCCTTCGTGCTGCTCGTGATCGCGATGGCGGCATTGTTCGTCTACTGGTACGCGGACAGCCGCGAGCGGCGTACCTATGTGCGTTACGAGGTCTATTTTGACGGTACGGTGAGCGGCCTTGCGCGCGGCGCGCCGGTGCGCTATCTCGGCGTCGAAGTTGGGCGCGTCGTGCGCATGCGCATCGATCCGCGCAACTCGAGCCGCGTCGAGGTAGTCGTCGACATCGACTCGACCGCGCCGGTGTCGGCCACCACCGTGGCGGAGCTGTCGCTGCAGGGCGTAACCGGCCTTCTGTACATAGATCTGGTGGTGACCGATGCCGCGCGGCATCTGTTGGAATCGGTGCCGAGTCTTGAATATCCGGTGATCCGCTCGGCGCGCTCAAACTTTGACATCTTTCTTGCAAGCCTGCCTGGGCTCGTCGGCATGGTGGGCGATGTCTCTACGCGCGTTACGCGCATTCTCTCCGACCGGAATATCAGCGCCATTGGCGGGACGCTCGACAACATCAATCAAGCCAGTGCGCGTTTGACGCCTGCCCTGCAGGGTATTCAAACGCTGACGGCAGATTTGCGCGGCGCCTCGGCGCAGATCAGCGCCGCCGCGGACAGCGTGCGCGGGGTTGCCGATAAGGGCGGACCGGAACTCCTGACCGCCCTGCAGCACATACGCGTGGTCGCCGATAACCTTGCGAGCACGAGCGCCAAGCTCGATCAGCTGGTGCAGGACAATCGGCAGGATGTGCGCGTGTTCGCGCGTGATGGGCTGCCGGAGTTGGAGCGGCTGCTGCGCGAGGGTCGCGCCGCGGCGCTCGAGTTCCGCGAGCTCTCGCATGCGCTGCGCGAGGATCCATCGCGGCTGCTGTATCAGCCGCAATCGCGCGCCGTGGAAATCCCGCAATGAAATTAGCGGCAGTCGTGGCCCTGCTCCTCATGAGCGCGGCCTGCACCGGCGGGCTGCACAGTAGCGTTGCTGCCTCGCAGGTTTATGTGCTGCGTGCCGCTGAGAGCGCCGCCGTAATCACCCAGGCAGTGCCAGCGGGCGCAACTTTGCAGGTTGCACGGCCGAGCGCAGCGCCCGGGCTTGAATCCGATCGCATCGTCATCGTCGCGCCCGAGCACCGCATGAGCTACTACGCCGCCAGCCAGTGGGCAGCGGCATTGCCGGTGCTGGTGGAGACGGTGGTTGTGGCGCGGCTGCGCAGCGCCGGCGGCTGGGCAGCGGTGAACGATTCCGAAAGCGCATTCCAGAGTGAATACTATCTGCAGATTGGGATACGCAGGTTCGAGGCGGAATACACGACTCAAGCGCTCCCTACGGTACGCGTGAGCTTCGACTGTGCCATCGGGCGGCGCGCAAGCCGCGAGCTGGTGGCGAGTTTCACGGTCGATGGCGCCGCCGCCGCGAGCGCCAATCGAGTCGGCGCCGTGGTCAGCGCTTTTGAGCAGGCGCTGAACGTTGCCCTCGTGCAATTGGCGCAGCACAGCGCCGCTGCCGTCAGAAGCTCCCAAGCCCGGTCGCCTCCATGAGGCGGTAGAGCCAATAACTGGATTGCGAAGCGTCCGCATAAACGCCGAAATCCGCGGTGTATTCGATGCCCTGCACGGCGCGATTGCTCCACAGCGTCTCGAAGTAGTCAGCCATCTGCAAATCAAGCGGCGTGCCGCGCGCCACCTCGATCGCAACGTTGGCGGTCAGATTGTAGCCATCCAGATTGCGCCGCGTGAGATCCGCCGAGCCCAACGTGAACCAAAGCCGCTCGGTGCCAGAGACCATCACAAGCTTGCTGTGAAACTGTTCGCCGTGTGTGCGGTACCAGCGCACGTGAATCGCGCCGTCGCTTGCGGTCACAAGCTCGCTTGCCACCGGGCCATTGGGAATGCCCGCGCTTGCCACACCGGAGTTATCCTTGCCGGGATCCAAAATAAGGCGCACGCGCACACCGCGCGCGTTTGCGGCCAGCAGCGCCTCAATGACCGCGCGCTCTGAGATGTAGCACATCGCAATGTCGATGGCGTCGCCGCGCGTAGCCGCGTCCAGGTGCGCAAGCAACGTATTCCTCAGCGCGCTCTCGGTTGCGATGCCGATGCGCGCCGTGCGCTCATCAAGCTCGGCGCGCTCCGGCGGCAACAGCGCCGGCGCCGGGCCGACGGCACCGCTCCAGCCGGAAAAGCGCGCAATCGCAAGCTCGCTTGCAAGCAGCGGCTGCAGCGCCGGTCCGCTAATCCTCGCGGCTACATTCGACTGCGCACTCGCCGCATCCTGCGGGTCTGCGGAACCGACGATGCCGGTCAAGCCGCCGCGGCCATCATCGGCGATCAGCGTGCGGCGGTGATTGGCGCTGTCGAGCAGAATTGCGAGCGCACTTCTGCGGCGGCTGCGGCCGCCCCACCAACCGCTCGTCATGCGCCCGATGCTCGAGTATAGAAAGCTAGCATCGCGCAGGCGTGCGGTGTCGGTTACCACGATGTCGATGCCGGCGGCGCGCAGCATCTGGAAGTCATTTGACGGCACGCCGCGCGGCGTGTTGATCGGATCGGTGATCAGGACAATGCGCAGTGCCGGCACCGCGCGGCGGCGCTCAATGAGGGCATCGCGCAGCTCCCGCGACAATGCGCGAAGCGGTGGAGCGGCATCTGCTGCCGCGGCGCGTTTGTCGTTGAATAAAAAGTAATCGAGCACGATGAAGTCGCGCGCCGCGTGCACGAGCGAGAGCATTTCGTCAAAGATCGCCTGTGAAACGACCGGTCGCCCGTAGGCATCGGCCGCGGTGATGTCCGCCATGAATCCGACCGCCGAGGCCGGCACCGTATACCAGGGGCTTGCGACGCGTACGCCGGGTGGCATCGGTTTGTGTGCCTGCCAGAATGCCACTGCGCACCAGAGCGCGACGATTGCGATCAGGAGCAGCCGCCACAGCGTGCGGCGCAGGCTCGATGCGATAGGGATGGTTCTCCCCTCGACTGCGGCTTATGCGCTGCGGCTTGAGAGCCCTTCCGCCTGCGGCAGCAGATGGGCAAACGGCAGCGTGCCGGCGGCTTGCCGCTTGAGAAGAGCGAGCAGATCTTCGGCGGTGCAGGGCTCGCCGAATATTTTTCCTTGCCCATACTGGCAGTTGTGCTTGCGCAGAAATTCCAGATGGCGGATGGATTCGACGCCTTCGGCAACCACTTCCATGCCGAGGCTGCGGCCCATGTCAATAATCGTGCGCACGATCGTCGCATCGCCGGCATCGTCGCTGACGTCGCGCACAAAGGATTGATCGATCTTCAGGGTGCCGATCGGGAACTGCTGCAGAGCTGAAAGGGAGGAGTAGCCGGTGCCAAAATCATCGATCGACAGGTGCAGACCCATCGCGTAGAGCTCATCGAGCAGCCGCACCGTGCGCGCCGCATCCGCCATCAGAGTGGTTTCGGTTATCTCCAGCTCAAAGGAGGTGGGCGAGACGCCGTGTTTACGGAACACCGAGCGGCAGCGCAGTATGAAACTTGCCTGGCGCAGCTGCTTCAGCGACAGATTGAGCGATATGCGGCCGGGGTCGGCCACCTCGTTCTGCATCTGACGGTAGTCCCGGCAGACCCGGTTCAATACCCACTCACCGACGTCGAGGATGAGGCTCGTCTCTTCGGCGAGCGGGATGAACTGCGAGGGCGGGATGTCGCCATGCCCGGGCAGCCGCCAGCGCAACAGCGCCTCGGCACCAATAATGCGGCCGTTACGCAGGTCTACTTTGGGTTGGTAGCGAATCACGAGCTCATCGCGCTCGAGCGCGCGGCGCAGCTTGCTCTTCAGCATCAGCCGCTCGACCGCCGCCGCGTTCATCTCCGGAGAATAGAACGCGAAGGTATTGCCGCCGTTCTGTTTCGAGTAGTACATCGCAGCGTCGGCATTTCTGATGAGGTCGATCACGTTTTCAGCGTCGCGCGGACAAAAGGCGACGCCGATGCTCGCCGTCAGGAACACCTCATGCTCGTTCAGCTGAAAGGCGCGATTGACCTCCGTCAGAATAGAGCGCGCGAGGTGCGCGATCGGACCGCGGTTATCGACATCCGCGGGCAGGCCATCGACGAACAAAGCGAACTCGTCGCCCGCGAGCCGGCCAAGAGTGGTGTCCTTAGGCAGGACGCGCGGCATGCGCTCGGAGAGAATCTCGAGCAGCCGATCGCCGCAATTGTGGCCGAAGGTGTCGTTCACCTCTTTGAAGCGGTCCATGTCCAGATACAGCAGTGCCACCACGTGACCGCTTCTGAGGCCGCGCGCGATCGCCTGCTGCAGCAAGTGATGGAATTGCATGCGGTTCGGCAGCTTCGTGAGTGCGTCGTAGCGGGCGAGATAGCGAATGCGCCGCTCGGCGCGCTTTCGGTCCGTGATGTTGCGGGCGACGAAGATGCAGCCTTGAAACTGCGGGTCATCACTTGCGATCTGCGAGCCGGTGAACGAGGCCGGAATCGTCTGGCCGTTGCGCGTGCGCAGCACGGTTTCGCGGGTTTCCTGCGCTGCCTGACGCAGATCAAAGCCCTGACGTTCGCGCTCATCGAGCACCGCCGCAATGCCTTTGCCGAGCAGCTCTTCCTCGCTGAAACCCAACAGCCGGCGCGACGCCGAGTTTGCCATCTTGATGACGCCGTCGGGCGAGGTCACAAACACAGCATCCGTCATGCTGTTGAGGACGCTGTAGAGATAGTCTTTGTTGATGGTCGTCTGGCGCAGCTTGGTGCGCATGCGCTCGAGCGCCTGCTGCAGTTCGCCCAGGTCGTCGCGCCTGAGCACATCAAGCGGACGCGTGTAGTCGCCTTGCGCAATGCGGTCGGCGCTTTTGATGAGCGCGCCAATGGGCCGCTCGATTTTGCTGCCGGCGCGCCAGCCCAAGATCGCCGCAAACGCGCCGCCCAGCGCCGCCAGCGCGAGCGCCACATAGATCTTGCGCAGCAATTCTGCCTGGTCAGCATCGGCAAGACCGCGCGCCGCACTGGCGTTGTGCAGCGGCGCGGACTGCCTGAGCAGAACGCGCGCTTCGCCCAAAGTCCTGGGGGTGGCAGCGCCCGGGATGCTCGCGACCATCGTGCGGATCGGCCCGCTTGCTCCGCGCTCCAGAGCCGGCGCCGCAGAGTCCGGTGCACGCCACTGGAAAAGCACCGTGCCGCTGCTGTCGCGCAGGCTGATTCCGGCTACGGTCGGATCATCGAGGAACGGCTGCAAGCGGTTCGAAAGGGCCGAAGGATCGCTGCTCGCGAGCGCTCCTGCGGCGATATCGGCGACATAACGTGCGGCGGCCTCGGCGCGGGCCTGCAGCTCAAGCCCGACGCCCTGGCGGGCAAAGCGGCTCGCAAGGTCACCCTGCTGCTGCGTGTCGATGCGCTGCTGCCATGCCAGGAAGCCGACAACAAACAGGGCCACCAGCACGACGCCGAAAAAGGCGCCGCTCGCGTATTTGAGCTTTAAGCTGATGGCACTCACCCGTTCGACCGGCACTGCTTTTTTACAAGCCGCGCCGATCATCCCCTCCTGGTTCTCCATGATCTTACGCGCGGGGGGTGCCCTCGGCTACTGCGCTGCAGCGCACCGAGCCCGCTGCCCTCAGATCCTCTAGAATCGGCCAGGAAATGTTCAATTCCCTCGAGCTTACCGGCCGTGCCAGCACGCACGTGCGCAAGGTCCACGAGCTCAGCTGCACGGTCCACTGTGGTGCAGTTGACGAGCTTCTTGCCATGCAGAGGGCAGCGCGCGGCGCCGGCATTGACCTTGCGGTGGTGTCAAGCTTTCGCGACTTTGAGCGCCAGGTGGCAATCTGGAACGCGAAGTTTCAAGGTACGCGCGAACTCCTGGATCGCGATAGCCGTCCGCTTCGACATGCAAGCCTCGATGAGCCTGCACTCATCGAGGCGATTCTCACCTGGTCCGCTCTGCCGGGTGCGAGTCGCCATCATTGGGGGACGGATATTGACGTCATCGATCGCGGCGCGGTGGCCGCCGATTATCAGGTGCAATTGAGGCCGGCGGAATTTCGTGGCACGGGTCCATTTGCGAGACTCGACGCCTGGCTTGCCGCCAACATGAGCCGCTTCGGCTTTTTCCGCCCCTACAGCAGCGCACGCGACGGCGTGCAACCGGAACCTTGGCATTTGAGCTTCGCACCGCTGGCGGTGCCGGCTCTTGGTGCGCTCACGCTTGCGGTACTGCAGACGGCGCTCAATGACGCACCGCTCCTGGGCCGCGAAGCCGTGCGTGCCCGCCTGCCCGAGATCTACTCGCGCTACGTGCTCGACGTTGATCCGCCGGACAGCTAAACGCCAGCCCAGGCCTTGGTGATATAGCCGAGCAGCAACGTGCGCGTCGTCGACATCGGATCATCGACGGCGGAAAATATCGGCGGATTGCGCCGCAACAGCACCCAGTTCTCGCTGCGCAGGATCTGCCGCAGGTAGTTGACGTTGCGGTCGATCGCTTCCATATAGGGATTCCTGCCTTCGAACAGGATCTCCACATAGCGGTACGCGGCGTGGAACTCACCCTCCAGGCGCTTGCCCCTGACTTCGCTCACGAATTCCGGCGTCTGGCGCAAAAGATCTACGCCCGAGGCGTATTTGACCTGCAGGCCGCCATTGGCTGCGATCGGCAGCGCGACTCCGCCCAGTACGAATTCTGCGTAGAGCCGATCACGGCATTTTTCGAGATAACAGCGATCGGCCATCTGCGCAATCATGTCGGCCGTGCCCAGCATGTGGCCGAGTGCGATGTCGCGCGGATCGCTGACGTTGATCTGCGCGAACGGCACTTCGTAGCCGGTGTAGTGCACGATCTGAGTCGCCACCGGCACCCACGCAGCAAGGCCAACGACCGGCAGGTAGTCGGCAATGAAGCGCGCACCGCGTGACACGTGGGTGCGCGTGAACTCGGCGCCGTTACGCGACTCGGCCTCGTTCGTGCGCCGCAGGTAGCCCACATCGTGAAAGAGACCGGTGATGACGCCGACCATGGCGCGCTCGCCACCGAGGCGTGCGGCGGGTGGCTGCTGACGCTCATAACCCACGATCAGGCGTGCGAGCGCCAGCGTGATGTCGAGAGTGTGCTGGCGGTCGTGATAGACCGTGTCGACGCCGAAGTAGCCAGGAACAAAACCGGCAAACAATTCCTCGAAGTGGTCAAAGGCATCTTCGAGCGGCTGCAAGGACGTATCGGGCCAGGTCGGCCTATAAAGTTCTTGAACGGCTGCCAGCACCGCGGTTGCGGAGCTCACCTGCACGGTGTTGGTGACATCAAAATCGCTGCGTCGCGCGCTGGACATTTTTTATGCTCGTGCGCCGCTTAAGGCAGCCGCTGGCCCCAGTTTCATTCTCAAGTCTAGGCAGCGCGCGCCAATAAGGCCAGGGACGTACCCCACAATTCTCATTTTTTAAAGCGCTGCAGCCGGACTTAACGCGCCTTCCATATGTCAAAGGTTGCGCCAGGTGCGCCTGCCTCGAGTTGACGTTCCAGGTGGCGCTGCGCACGGCCGTTAGTAGATGCGCAAGCCGCCGTATTTCCTGCGGATGCGCCGGTCGAGCATGCGCCAGCCGAGCGTGAATCCGCCCAACAGCGCGGCCGCGGCTGCCCCGAGTACCCACAGCCACAGCGGCTGAGAGATTTGCGCGTGCTCATCGGTGGGAGCGGTAGCGGATGCGGCGGGCGGAAGTGCCGGCGCAGCCACCGCAGGCGGTGGCGTGCGTGCCGCGCCCTGCAGGTGTGAGACTTCCTGTTTGAGCCTCTCAACCTCCAATGCCTGCGCCGCCAGCTGCTGCTGCAGTGGCACCTGCGGTGAAAGATAGGAAGCCTTTACCCAGCCTTCGGTGCCGGATGGCAGGCGCACGCGTGCGTAGGCGTCGTGGCGCTCGAGCACCTGCACGCTCTCCCCGCTGCGCAGCGCACCGATGTGCTCCCCCGTGTCATCGGCGGTGGTGCTGACGCCAACCACGAGCTGGTCGATGACGTACAAGGTCTCTGCATGCGCACCCGGACAGAGGAAAGCGGCCGCGACTGCGGCCAGCGCACACGCAGGAAGCTTCATGCGGCGATATCGGTGGCGGGCTCGATGCCGTTTTGTTTCAGGAGTGCGCGCACGTCGGGGCGTCGGCCGCGAAACTCGACGAATGCATCGAGTGCGTCGCGGCTGCCGCCGCGGGCCAGTATCGAATCGAGGAAACGCTGTGCGGTGGCGCGGTCAAATACACCTTGTTCCTCAAAGGCCCCAAACGCGTCGGCGGCGAGCACTTCTGCCCACTTGTAGCCGTAGTAGCCCGCCGCATAGCCGCCGGCAAACACGTGCCCGAAGTTGTGCGCGAAGCGGTTCCACTCGGGAATAGGCGTCACGGTGACGGCCGCGCGCACTTCGGCAAGTACGGCGGCGATGCGCCCGCCCTGCGC
>DATCBZ010000384.1:0-2301 GCA_036511555.1 Steroidobacteraceae bacterium | reverse complement strand
GGGCACAGCGTGCGCGCGAAAGAGCTCGGCCACGGTGGATTTGCCGCTCGCGACGCCCCCTGTCAGACCCACCCGAAATATTTTTGCGCTCATGAGCGCCCGGCAAAGAGGCCCAGGTAGCGCTGCACGAGCTCGTGACCGAGAATCAGCATGAGCCAGCCGGCGCCGGCAAGATACGGCCCGAAGGCAACCGGGGTGGCGCGATCGCGGCCTTGAATGAAGAGCAGCAAAATTCCGCTCACCGCGCCGACCGCGGCTGCCGCGAGCACGATCGGCAAGAGCATCTGCCAGCCCAGCCACGCGCCCAACGCGGCGAGCAGTTTGAAGTCGCCGTAGCCCATGCCCTCTTTGCCGGTCGCAAGCCGAAACAGTTGATAGACGCTCCAGAGTGACAAATAGCCGGCCACGGCGCCCAACACACTGCTCTTCAGGTCCACGGGCAAAGAAGCCGCAGGCACGCCTCCTCCCCAGAGCGCAAACGCAAGTCCCAACCACAGGAGCGGCAGCGTCAAATGGTCGGGCAAGAGCTGATGATCGATGTCAATGAAGGCAAGCGCGATCAGAAACCAGGTGAGGACGATGCCGCCGCATGCGGCGACACCGAAGCCAAATTTCCAGGCGACGGCTGCGCTCATGAGCCCCGTCAGCGCCTCGACCACGGGATAGCGTACGCTGATTGCGACGCCGCATGCTGCGCAGCGACCCCGTAACGCCAAGAAACTCACGATGGGAATGTTCTGCCAGGCATGAATGGGAGCATGGCAGGCGGGGCACGCTGAACGCGGCACCACGAGATTGAAGCGGTCCGCCTGCGCGGGCGCCGCGGCGCCGGAAAGCTGCGCACACTCCGCGCGCCATTGCCTTTGCAGCATGACGGGCACGCGATGGATCACGACGTTTAAAAAGCTGCCCACCAGAAGGCCCACCACCGCACAGGCGACGGTGAACAGCACCGGTGAGGCTGCGAAAACGTCGATCAGGCGCAAGCGGCTTTGCTTAGACGACCGCGCCCAACTTGAAAATCGGCAGGTACATGGCGATGACGAGTCCGCCGACCAGGACGCCTAAGATCACCATGATGAGCGGCTCGAGCAGACTCGACATGGCATCCACCGCGTTGTCGACCTCCGCTTCGTAGAAGGTTGCGACTTTGCCCGACATCGTATCGAGCGAGCCTGATTCCTCGCCCACCGCGATCATCTGCACCACCATGTTCGGAAAGAGTTCGGTCGTCTCCATGGCGCGCTGCAAGCGCTGGCCGGTGGCGACCTCATCACGCATGCGCATGACGGCGTTCTCATAGACGATGTTGCCGGTCGCACCGGCCACCGACTCGAGCGCCTCAACCAGCGGCACGCCGGCGGCAAACATGGTCGACAGCGTGCGCGAAAAGCGCGCGATAGCGGCCTTGTTCAAAATCGGGCCGATGATCGGCATTTTCAACGCCGCGCGGTCGAGGAACTCGCGCATTTTTCTCGAGCGTTTCTTGAAATAGAAGAACGTCCAGAACAGGGCGAATACGACGGCGCCGATATAGATGCCTTCGGCTTGCACAAAGCGCGACAGGTTGATGACCATCTGCGTGAAAGCGGGCAGATCGGCGCCAAAGCCTTTGAAGAGCGCCTCGAACTGCGGGATCACGAAGATGAGCAATATGATGGTGACGATGATCGCCACGGCCAAGACCGCAGCCGGGTAGAAGAGCGCCTTTTTGACCTTTTTCTTCAAGGCCTCGGTCTTCTCCTTGTAGCTTGCGATCTTGTCGAGGAGACCCTCGAGCGCGCCCGCCTGTTCGCCGGCCTCGACGAGGTTGATGTACAGGTCGTCAAAATACAGCGGGTGCTTGGCGAGTGCCTCATGCAGCGAGGTGCCGGCCTCAACATCGGATTTGATGTCGAGGATCAGGCGCTGCATGGACGGCTTCTCGTGGCCTGCGCCGATGATCTCAAAGCCCTGCACCAGAGGAATGCCCGCCGCGAGCATGGTGGCAAGCTGGCGGCTGAATACGGCGATGTCGTCGGGCTTTGGCTTACCGCCGGACTTCAAGGCGCCCGATTGCTTGCGGATTCTCGACGGCGCGATGCCCTGGCGGCGCAGGTCAGCGCGCAGCGCCGTCTCATCCGGAGCGAGAGCCCTGCCCTTTAGGCGCTTGCCTTTTTTGTCGCGGCCTTCCCATTTATAGGGAATGTCGCGCTTGATGGTTTTAACGAGTGCGGTTGCTGCCTGTGCCATGTGCTTAAGTCCTGCGTTACTCGACCGTGACGCTGTTGACCTCTTGGATGCTCGTGAGGCCCTGCTTGA